>NZ_BBWM01000029.1:0-210140 GCF_001463805.1 Aureimonas sp. D3
TCCTGCTCGCGCGCTTTTCCAAGCCCGCCGGCGAGCGCGCTGCCGACATCCGCCGCGATGTTCTGGCGGCCGAGCGGCTGGGCTCGGCCCGTGAGGGCGCGCATGGCTGAGCTATCGACGCAGGCCCAGGGCTCGGCTTCCATCACCGCGTCGAAATGGCAGGCTTGGTCTGGGTAGGCCCAAGCCCTTTCCCTCCTGGCAAAGCTCTGGTCGCGTATGTCCCACGCGATCCCCGACAGCCCCGCGCTCCACCGAGCGCTTTTGGGGTCTGTCGGCTTGTGCTGTGGCGCGTGGCATTGACGGACCCGATCCGAAGGAGTCCGTCGTGACACTGCCCGCCTCCCCCGCCCCGTTCTCATCACCCTCGCCAATGGCGTTCAGGGATCCGCCACCGTCCGCGCCGCGCTCCGCCACGGCTTTCCGGTTCGCGCCCTCGTGCGTCCTCCCGCTATGGCTGAGCCCCTGCGGCGGTTGAAGGCCGAGTTTCCACCAATCCAACCCGCATTGAGGATTGGGCGCGGCGGCACCGCGCCCGGTTCGAGCCGAGCGCTATTTCAGCGTCTTCATCTTGTCCGTGACGGCGCTGGTCCAGGCACCCTCTGGCTTCTTCGTGATGACAGGATCGGAGCCGCCGCCCATCAGGACGGCGACCGTGTTCTCGGCGGCCTTCACGTCGAGCGTGCCGTCCGATCCGCCGACGAGCTTGTTGACCTCGGAGACCATGCGCTTTTGATGGCTTTCGGTCTGGGCTCCGGTCGAGTCGTTGTCGAGCACGATCTCGGCCGCCTCGTCCGGATGCTCGGCCGCATAGGCCCAGCCCTTCATCGAGGCCTTCACGAAACGGGCAAGCTTGTCGACCATGGCGGGGTCGGCGAGCTTGGCCTCCGTCGTGTAGAGACCGTCCTCCAGCGTCGCGACGCCCTGGTCCTCGTATTTGAAGACGGTGAGCTGGTCGGCGGGAATGCCGGCGTCGATGACCTGCCAATATTCGTTATAGGTCATGGTCGAGATGCAGTCGGCCTGCTTCTGGATCAGCGGATCGACGTTGAAGCCCTGCTTGACCACGGTGACACCATCCGGCCCGCCCTGCGTCGAGAGCTTGAGCTTCGACATCCAGGACAGGAACGGATATTCGTTGCCCGAGAACCAGACGCCGAGCGTCTTGCCCTTGAAGTCGGCCGGCGCGGCGATGCCTGTGTCCTTGCGGCAAGTCAGTTCCATGCCCGACGCCTTGAAGGGCTGCGCGATGTTGACGAGCGGCAGGCCCTTTTCGCGCGCGGCCAGCGCGGCTGGCATCCAGTCCACGATCACATCCGCGCCGCCGCCGGCGATCACCTGCTCGGGCGCAACATCCGGGCCGCCCGGCTTGATCGTCACATCGAGGCCGGCTTCGTCATAAAAGCCCTTTTCCTTGGCGACATAATAGCCGGCGAACTGGCCTTGCGTGACCCATTTGAGCTGAAGCGTCAGCGGATCGGCCGCATGGGCGGCGCTGCTGGCGAGAAGGGCGAAAAGGCCGGCAGACATCAAACGTCGCATTCGCTTCACTCCTTGAAGGGTGGGGTTCAACGGCTCCGCATGGACGGATGCCAGAAGGTGACGAGCCGCTCGGCAACGGCGACGAGCGCATAGAAGCCGGAGCCGGCGAGAGCCGCCACGGCGATTTCGGCCCAGACCATGTCGGTGTTCAGCCGGCCGATTTCGGCGGAGATGCGAAAGCCCATTCCGACGATGGGCGTGCCGAAGAATTCGGCCACGATCGCGCCGATCAGTGCCAGCGTTGAATTGATTTTCAGCGCGTTGAAGATGAAAGGCATGGCGGCAGGAAGCCGAAGTCTCATAAGCGACTGCCCCGGTGAGGCCGCATAGGTGCGCATCAGGTCGCGCTCCATGGCGCCCGCCGCCGAGAGGCCCGCCACCGTGTTCACCAGCATGGGAAAGAAGGTCATAATGACGACCACGGCCGCCTTGGACGGCCAGTCGAAGCCGAACCACATGACCATGATCGGAGCGACGCCGATGATTGGCAGGGCCGACATGAGATTGCCGATCGGCAGAAGGCCACGCCGCAGAAAGGGCGAGCGATCCACTAGCAGAGCAGTGAGAAAGCCGAGCCCGCAGCCAAGGATGTAGCCCGCCAGAACCGCCTTCAGGAAGGTCTGTCGGAAATCCGCCCAGAGGAGCGGCAGGGAATTGCCGAGGCGCGCACCGATGGCCGAAGGCGCGGGCAGAAGGACCACCGGCACGACGAGCCCGCGCACCACGAGTTCCCAGAGGCACAGAAGTGTCAGGCCGAAGACGACCGGCACCAGCGCACCGCCCGCGCGCAGGCCCAGGAAGCGGCCATGCGCCAAAGCCGCCGCAACGCGCCAGGACGCCAGCCAAAAGACAAGCGTCGAGAGCCAGAAGAGAGAGCCGACCGCTCCCAGCGCAAGCAGCTGAAAGGCCAGAACCAGTGCAGCAAGGCCAAGAGCGAGAGCCGCCCAATCGGCCGTATCTGCTTGCGGCGGGCGATGGGACAGGGCAAGGCTCATCGGCGCGCTCCCCCGCTCGCGCGCAAGGTCAGACGTTCGACCAGGCCGATCAGCGCCACCAGAAGCCCGGCCAGAACCGAGGCCGCGACCAGCGCCGACCAGATCTGGATCGTCTGCCCGTAATAGGAGCCGGCCAGAAGCCGCGCGCCGAGCCCGGCCACCGCGCCGGTCGGCAGTTCTCCGACGATAGCGCCGACCAGAGCGGCCGCAACCGCGATCTTCATCGAGGCGAAGAGAAACGGCAGCGAGGCGGGAAGGCGCAGTTTCCAAAGCGTCTGGCCGCGCGAGGCCGCATAGGAGCGCATGAGATCGAGCTGCATCGCATCGGGCGACCGCAGGCCCTTCACCATGCCAACGGTAACCGGGAAGAAGGACAGATAGGTCGAAATGATCGCCTTCGGCAGCAGGCCGGAAATGCCCACAGAATTCAGCACGACGATGATCATGGGCGCGATGGCGAGGATGGGGATCGTCTGCGAAGCGATGATCCAGGGCATCAGGCTGCGGTCGAGCGTGCGCGAATGCAGGATGCCAATGGCCAAGGCGATGCCGAGCACCGAGCCCATGACGAAGCCGATCAGCGTGGAGGACAGCGTGACGCCGGCGTGGAACAGAAGCGAGCGCGGCGAGGACACGCGCGTTTCCACCACGGTCTTCCAGAGATCCATGGCGATCTGGTGAGGCGCGGGCAGGATCGGCCGCTCCGCCGACCATGTGGCGAGGACATGGTTGAGAAAATCCGGGGCGGCCCCGGCCCGGGCGAGCTTATCGCCTTCCGTCTGCCAGTTCATCGGCACGGCCGCTGCGTACCAGATCAGAAGCAACACGGCGACGATCGCGAGAATGGGACCGAATCGCCCTGCCCCGCTCGGCCAGCGACGGCGCGGGTGGGTACTCAGCCCGATGGCAGCGCCGGGTTCGGCAAGGGGTGGTGCGGCGCTCAAGATCGGCGCTCAATCATAGGAGTGCCCCGCCTTCAGCCCCTCGCGGACGCGATGCGCGATTTCCAGAAAGCGCGGCGTTTCGCGGATTTCGAGCGGGCGATCGGGGCCGAGATCGCAATCCACGATGTCGATGATCCGGCCGGGGCGCGGGCTCATCACGACGATGCGCGTCGACAGGAACACCGCTTCGGGAATGGAATGCGTCACGAAGATCACGGTCTTGCGGGTCTTGGCCCAGAGCTTCAGAAGCTCCTCGTTCAGCCGATCGCGCACGATCTCATCCAAGGCCCCGAAGGGCTCATCCATCAAAAGAAGGTCGGGGTCGAAGGACAGAGCGCGGGCGATGGACGCGCGTTGCTGCATACCGCCGGAAAGCTGCCAGGGATATTTCCGCCCGAAGCCCGAAAGCCCGACGAGATCGAGATTGCGGCTGACGCGGTCGGAGCGCTCCGCCTTCGGCAGGCCCATGATCTCCAGCGGGAGCGCGACGTTGCGTTCGATATTGCGCCAGGGATACAGCGCCGCCGCCTGAAACACGTAGCCATAGGCGCGCGCAAGGCGAGCCTCTTCCGGCGACAGACCGTTGACACGGATTGCACCTGATGTCGGCTGTTCGAGATCGGCGATCACGCGCAGAAGCGTGGTCTTGCCGCAGCCGGATGGGCCGATGAAGGAAACGAACTCGCCCCGGTTCACGCTGAGGCCGACATCCTTCAATGCATGGACGGGACCGTCCGCCGTCTCGAAGGTGAGCGTCAGGCCCTCGGCCTCGATCACCTTCGAGCCGTCCGATGTCGATACGCTCAGTGCTGCTCGCAAGGATGCCTCGCTCGGATCGAGCCCCATCCGCATGGTTCAGACGCCCGCCGGAATGCCGGAGCGCTCGACCTTGCGCGGCGCGGTCAGTTCCTTCCAAGTCGAGAGTGCCTTACCCACCGGCGCATTGGCCGGGCGCTCGACGAAGCGCCCTTCGCCCGTGCTGGCCCGAACCTCGCCCTTGGCATAGGCGATCTTGCCGCGAGACAGGGTGACGGCGGGCAGACCCTTCAATTCGAACCCTTCGAAGACATTGTAGTCGATGGCCGATTTCTGCGTCGCGGCGGAAACGGTCTTGGTGGCCGCCGGGTCCCAGACCACGAGATCGGCATCCGCGCCCGGCAGGATCGCGCCCTTTCGCGGATAGATGTTCAGGATCTTGGCGATGTTGGTGGAAGTCGCGGCGACGAATTCGTTCATCGTCAGTCGGCCGGTGTTCACGCCCTTGGTCCAGAGCACGGCGAGGCGATCTTCCAGGCCGCCCGTGCCGTTCGGGATCTTCGTGAAATCTCCCACACCGAAGCGCTTCTGCTCGCTGGTGAAGGCGCAGTGATCGGTCGCCACGACCTGAAGCGAGCCGGATTGAAGGCCGGCCCAGAGTGAATCCTGATGCTTTCGATTGCGAAAGGGCGGGCTCATGACGCGGCGGGCGGCGTAGTCCCAGTCGGGGTTCTGATATTCGCTCTCGTCCAGCGTCAGGTGCTGGATCAAGGGCTCGCCGAAGACGCGCATCCCTTTGGCCCGCGCCCGGCGGATGGCCTCGTGTGCTTCCTCGCAGGAGACATGAACGACATAGAGCGGCACGCCCGCCTGATCGGCAATCATAATCGCGCGGTTGGTGGCTTCGCCTTCCACCTCGGGCGGGCGGGAATAGCCATGCGCTTCCGGCCCATTGTTGCCCTCGCCCAGAAGCTTCTGCTGGAGAAAGGCGACGACATCGCCGTTCTCGGCGTGAACGAGCGGCATGGCTCCGATCTCGGCGCAGCGCGAGAAGGAGGCGAACATCTCGTCGTCGTTCACCATCAAGGCCCCTTTATAGGCCATGAAATGCTTGAACGTGTTGATGCCCTCGGAAACGACCTTCGGCATCTCGGCAAAGACGCGCTCGCCCCACCAGGTGATCGCCATATGAAAGGAATAGTCGGACCGCGCCTTGCCGGCTTTCTGATGCCATTCCTGCAAGGCGTCGATCAGTCCCTGCTCCGGCGCGGGCAGGCAGAAATCCACCACCATGGTCGTGCCGCCGGCCAGCCCCGCCGCCGTGCCCGTATCGAAATCGTCCGAGGAGTGCGTGCCCATGAAGGGCATTTCGAGATGGGTGTGCGGGTCGATGCCACCCGGCATGACGTAAGCACCCGACGCGTCGATCACCTCGTCGCCGGAGAGATCAGGACCGATCGCGGCGATCTGGCCACCTTCCACCAGAATATCGGCCCGGTAGGTCAGATCGGCGGTGACGATGGTGCCGCCCTTGATCGCAATGCTCATGTTGAACTCCCCGTCCTGTCCCGCACCGTCAGCCGTCAGGCGACGACGCCCGCCGTTTCCACCACCGCGCCCAGCAGCACGTCCGCGCCGCGCTTGGCCCATTCCGGCGTGATGGCTTCGGCTTCGTTGTGGCTGAGCCCCCCCTCGCAGGGGCAGAAGATCATGGAGGTCGGCGCCACGCGGTTGATCCAGCAGGCGTCATGACCCGCACCCGACACGATGTCGCGATGGCTGTATCCCAGCCGCTCGGCCGCCGCGCGCACGGCGGCGACGCAGGCGGGATCGAAGGTGACGGGATCGAAATGCCCGACCTCTTCGACGGATGCCTCCAGCGAGAGGTCGGAGGCGATCTCAGTGATGCCGGCTTCAATCTCGGCGCGCATGGTATCCAGTACGGCCTTGTCGGGCGAGCGAATGTCGATCGTGAAGGTGACACGGCCGGCGATGATGTTGCGCGAGTTCGGATAGACATCGATATGCCCGATGGCTCCGACCGCGTCGGGCTGGCGCGCCATCGCCACGCGATGCACGAGCTCCGTCACGCGGGCGAGCCCGAGGCCGGCGTTGCGGCGCTTGGGCATGGGCGTCGAGCCCGTATGGCTTTCGCGCCCGGTGAGCGTCACCTCCAGCCAGTAGAGCCCCTGCCCGTGCGTGACGACACCGATGTCGATGCCTTCGTCCTCCAGGATCGGCCCTTGCTCGATATGGAGTTCGAACAGCGCATGGATCGGGCGCTGGCCGACCGGCTCCGCGCCCTCCCAGCCGATCCGCTTCAGCTCGTCGCCGAACCGCAGGCCCTTGGCATCCACGCGGCTCTTCGCCCAGGTCTCGTCATGTAAGCCCGCGAAGACGCCGGATGAGAGCATGGCGGGGGCGAAGCGCGTCCCTTCCTCGTTGGTCCAGTTGACGATGACGATGGGCCGCCGCGTGCGGATGCCGAGATCGTCCAGGCTGCGCACGACTTCGAGCGCGCCGAGCACACCCAGAACGCCGTCATATTTTCCGCCCGTCGGCTGCGTGTCGAGATGCGAGCCCATATAGACCGGATCGAGGTCGGGCTCCGCGCCCTCGCGCCGAAAGAACATATTGCCCATCGTATCGACGGCCATGGTCAGGCCTGCGGCCTCCGCCCAGCGGCGAAAAAGATGGCGGCCCTCGCTGTCGGCATCCGTCAAAGTCTGGCGGTTGTTGCCGCCCGCGATCCCAGGTCCGACCCTCGCCATGTCCTCCAACGCCTGCCAGAGACGGTCGCCATTGGTTTGGAGATTGGAAAGAAGGCTCATTCGGATCACGTCCATGCAGGCTGAAGACTAGCATCCAGAGGCCAGGGCGCTGCGCGCGCCACACCTCGTTCGCCGCCCAACCAAGAGGCGACGGTCGACCCCGACAAGCGGGTGAAGAAGGGATCGGGTGCGGTGCGCTCGTGGTTTCGCCCCCCGTTCGGTGAACGGTTTTACCGCTTGCGCCCCCTCGCCCTGTTCATTGACTCTATGGTCAAAACAGAGGCTAGAAGCTCCGCAGAAGACGGTCAAGGTCGATTTGCATGAATCCGATGCAGGTGATTGCAGCGCAAAAACTTGAGGCAGCTGCAGCATGAAAACCGAAGCGGCGTCCAGTGGCGAGACCGGAGCGCGAGCGCAGACGCGCATCCAAGCGGCCAACCGTGAAACCATACTCCAGGCAGCGCTGCCGATCTTTGCGGCCTATGGCTTTCGCGGCTCGACGATCGATCAGATCGCGCAGCGTGCGGGCATGTCGAAGCCGAACCTTCTTTATTACTTCCGCCGGAAGGAGGATATCTACGAGGCCGTGCTTCAGCGCACGCTGACGCAGTGGCTTTCTCCGTTGCGCACACTGGAGCGCGACGGTGACCCGGAAACGGAGCTCCGAGCCTATATCGAGGACAAGCTGCGCATGTCGTTCGAGCAGCCGGAAGCTTCGCGTCTCTTCGCCAATGAAATCCTCAACGGCGCGCCGGTTCTTCGCGCCTTTCTCCAGACCGAGCTACGGGTGTTGGTGGAGGCAAAGGCGGCCGTGATCCGCCATTGGATCGATACCGGTCGGCTTGCGCCCGTCGATCCCGTCCATCTCATTTTCGTCATATGGGCGACGACGCAGCACTATGCGGATTTCGCGGTGCAGATCGACGCGGTGCTGGGCGATCGGTCGAAATCGCCGGACTTTCTCGCCGAGACGACACAGGCGGTCCTCGGCATCATCCTGGGCGGCGTCAGACATTCTGCGGACGCTGCGAGCGAGCGAGTCATCGCCAAGGCGCCGTAGGGGCGATCAGACGCTGCGAAGCATGGGTATGACGTTCACCTCTCTGCCGAAACGGCCCTGCTGGAAGCCTTCCTTGATGTCGACCAGCATCTTGGGCAGATCGCCCGCGGGTCGGGGGCGCGAGAAGAGATAGCCCTGCATCTCGTCGCAGCCCTCCTCCTGCAGCACCCGCATCTGCTCCGCCGTTTCCACGCCTTCGGCGATGACGGCGAGCTTCATCGAGGCGCCAAGGCCCAGCACCGCGCGCACGATCGCCATGTTCTCCTTGCGGTCGAGATCGCGCACGAAGGACTGGTCGATCTTGATCTTGTCGAAGGGGAACCGGCTGAGATAGCCGAGCGAGGAATAGCCAGTCCCGAAATCGTCCATTGACATGGCCACGCCCAGCCCACGCAGGGCGTTCAGCACCGTGAGAACCCGGTCGCCGTCCGAGAGGAACAGCGATTCGGTGACTTCGAGCTGAAGGCGCTTGGGGTCGAGCCGGGTCTCGGCCAGCGCTTGGCGCACGTCGGCCACGATGTCCCCGCCCTCGAACTGGCGCGGCGACAGGTTGATGGACAGGGTCAACCCTTCCGGCCAGTGAGCCGCCTGCCGACAGGCATCGCGCAGGACGAAAAGTCCGAGCGGCACGATCAGACCGGTTTCTTCCATGATCGGAATGAACACGCCGGGCGACACGCGGCCGCGTGTCGGGGAGTTCCAGCGCACCAGCGCCTCGAAGCCCGAGACGCAACCGCGCTTCACGTCGACAAAGGGCTGGAAGTGCAGTTCGAACTCGCCGCGCGCCAGCGCTTCGCGCAGATCGCGTTCGATGTCCTGGCGGTTCTGATGCTCTTTCTGAATTTCGGGCGCGTAGACGCAGAAGGGGTCGGACGCGCTCTTCTTGGCGGTCGCAAGGGCGATTTCGCAGTCGCGCATGACGGTCTGGACATCGAGCCCGCTGCCGGGCTGGAGGTCCGGCACCACGCCGACTGCGATCCGCACCGCCAGAGGACGGCCGACGATCGTGACAGGGCGACGCGCGAAGTCCTGCACGATGACCCGGCCGAACCGTTCGGGCGCCTGCACGGCATTCTCGCTTCTCACGATCAGGCCGAATTCGTCACCCGCCAAGCGCGCCACGCGCCCGCCGGGGCCTGCTATCGCGCTCAGCCGCTCGCCGACCGCGCGTAGAAGCTCGTCGCCCGCCGTCAGACCCAGCGTCGTGTTGACGGTCTTGAACGCCACCACGTCCACCACCACGACGAAGAACGGGGTCTCGCCTACTTTCAAGGCGTTTTCCAGATCGTGATGGAAAGCATCCCGGTTCAACAGGCCAGTCAGGGAATCCTGCGACGAGATCCGCTCCAGCTCGCGCTGCGCGGTGTCCTGGTTCGTGAGTTCGTTGAAGACGGCGATGACGCCGTTATCGATCGGGTTGGAATGGCACCGCACACGGCATGTCCACCCGTCCGGGAACGTCACCACCTCATCCTGAGCCCGCGCCGCAAGAAGCTGTGTCAGTTGGGTATGGTCGGTCCAGGACGAGATGTGACTGCCGACCGTAAGGCCCGGAAACATCTGAAGGAAGGCCGCGTTCGCGTCGGTCATGCGACCGCCCTCGTCCACGAGGCAGAGCGGTTTTTGCAAGGCGTCGAGAGCTATTCTCAGACGGTTCTGCTGACGTTCCACCGCGGCCTGTATGTGAGCCGCCGAGGTGGACTTCAGAAGCTTCGACGAGCGGTCCTTGGTCTCGATTACGGTTTCCACGAAGCGGATCGCCGCTTCAAGATCAGCCATCATGTCGCTCGTCTGATGGTGGCTCCCGCTATTGGGTGCTCCTCCGACCTGACGAAGAATTGTGGCTGCGCTGCGGATCGGACGCGAGATGCTGCGCGATAGATAAAGGATCAGCAGAAGGCCGATCAACAACCCGCCGGTGCCCCCCGCCATCACAGCCAGATCGATGGTGCGGCGCTCGGACTGCGTGCGCTCATGCATACGAATGAGATCGTCGCGGATCAAATCGATCGCGGCGTCCACCTCGTTCAGAATATTGGCCAGCTCGCGACGGACGAGCCGATGCGTCACGTCGCCTTCGGAGGTGCGCAGACGGTTGATTGAATAGAAGAGCTGATCGAGCTTGTGGCCTTGACCGCCGTTGGGAAGTGCGACCATGGCACCGCGCACCTTGCGCACGATCTCGGTCAGGCTTGTCAGAAGCTCGGCGGCCTCCTCGGTCCTCAACATCGGCAATTCGCTCAGCGAATCGGGCACGGCATTGAACCGCCGCTCCAGATCACCCAGCGAGCGAGCGGCCCCCTCCAGTTGATCGAGGGGATCGATGCCCTGGTGGATCATCGCCGTCGCGATCTCGGCGGCGGATCGATTGCTTTGAATGACCACAAGCCCGGCGAAGCCGGACAGAAGCGCCAGTAGCAAACCGCTGATCAGAAGTTTGGCGTTTATGGACTTCACGAGGCCAACTCATGCTCTTGCGAGCGCTCACCCGTTTCGAGGTTCGCGCCCTGACATCACACTCGACACTCGCATCCGCATCTTATTCTTCCGTTACGAACCGGCCGCGAAGAAACATACTTTCAATGCTATCTTCGCCGCAGGTTCGGGCGGGTCGTTGGGAACAACCCAGCCGAAACACTCGAGCCCGCTCCCCAAGGTTGCAAAGATTTCGGTCAATCATTCAGCAGCATTGGGCAGAACCACGGGCTCCGGCGCGAACTGCAACGCCTCCTTGCGCATCGGGTTGTTGGGATGCACGGTCCAGTTGGAGTAGGAGTCGGGTATGGATTTGCCCGTGCGCGGGTCGATGCCATGGATCGGCTCCATCGTGATACAGGACTCGACCGGGCAGACATTGACGCACAGGTTGCAGCCGACGCATTCCTCGTCGATCACCTCGAACCGGCGACGACCATTCACCATATTGGTGATCGCCTGATGCGATGTGTCCTCGCAGGCGATATGGCAGCGCCCGCAACTGATACACAGGTCCTGATTGATTCGGGCCTTGGTGACGTAATTGAGGTTGAGATACTGCCAGTCGGTGACGTTGGGCGCGGCGCGGCCGCGGAAGTCCTCGATCGTGCGGTAGCCTTTTTCGTCCATCCAATCCGAGAGACCCGACGTCATCTCCTTCACAACCTTGAATCCGTAGGTCATGGCCGCCGTGCAGACCTGCACCGTGCCGCAGCCGAGCGCGATGAATTCGGCCGCGTCCCGCCAGGTTGTGATACCGCCGATCCCCGACATGGGCAGGCCGCGCGTCTCGCCATCGCGGGCGATCTCGGCCACCATGTTGAGCGCGATCGGTTTCACCGCCGGCCCGCAATAGCCGCCATGGCTGCCCTTGCCGTCGATGGTCGGCGTCGGGGCGAAATTGTCGAGGTCGATCGAGACGATGGAGGAGATCGTGTTGATCAGCGACACCGCGTCGGCACCGCCGCGGCGGGCGGCGCGCGCGGGATAGCGGATGTCGGTGATATTGGGCGTCAGCTTGACGATCACCGGCAGGCGCGAATGCGTCTTGCACCAGGCGGCGACCATTTCAATATATTCGGGCACCTGACCAACGGCCGAGCCCATGCCGCGCTCCGACATGCCGTGCGGGCAGCCGAAGTTCAACTCGACACCGTCGCAGCCCGTTTCTTCGACACGCGCCAGAATGGACTGCCAGCTCTTCTCCTCGCATGGCACCATGAGCGAGACGATCATCGCCCGGTCCGGCCAGTTGCGCTTGACCCGCGCGATCTCCTCCAGATTGAGCTCCAGCGAGCGGTCGGTGATCAGCTCGATATTGTTGAGGCCGAGAAGCCGGCGGTCCGGCCCGTGGATTGCGCCATAGCGCGGGCCGTTGACGTTGACGACCGGATCGCCCTCTCCCAGCGTCTTCCAGACGACGCCGCCCCAGCCCGCTTCGAACGCGCGCTGGACATTGTATTCCTTGTCGGTCGGCGGGGCCGAGGCCAGCCAAAACGGGTTGGGCGAGGATATCCCGATGAAGCTCGTCGACAGGTCTGCCATGATCGTGTCTCCAAATCGTCCGGTCTTCGGGATCAGCGCGCGGCGAGCGCCAAGTCGGCTGTAGTATCGTCGCGAACCGACGCGGCAGCCGACAGCATCCTATGAATCGACAACGCAGCCTGTTTGCCGTCCTCCACCGCCACGACCGTCAGATCGCTCCCGTCGGACACGCAGTCACCGCCAGCCCAGACTCCGGGCAGGCTTGTGCGTCGCTCGGCATCGACCCGGATGCGGCCTCGCTCCATCGACAAGCCGGTGCCCTCACCCGTCCCGCTGGGCAGAAACTGCTGTCCGATCGCCTTGAACACCTGATCGGCTTCGATCGTCACGATCTCGCCGGTCAGCTCCAGTTGGCCCTCCACGCTGCGCGTGCGCTCCAACTCGATGCCGCGCACATGACCGTTCTCGGCCAGAATCCGCCGGGGCGTCAGATGACAGCGAATATGGACGCCGCGCGTCTGCGCGATCTCCTGCTCGTAGCGCGACGCGTTCATCTCCTCGCGTCCGCGTCGATAAGCCAGCGTCACCTCTTCCGCGCCCAGAGCCTTGGCCTGCACGGCAGCGTCGATCGCCGTCATGCCGCCGCCGATCACCACCACCCGCCGCCCGACCGGGAGCTCGGACAGATTCGTGGTCTGACGTAGCTCCGCGATCCAAGCCACCGCGTCGTGCGAGCCGGAACTGGCTTCCCCTTCCGCGCCCAGCGCGTTGACCCCGGCAAGGCCGAGCCCCAGAAACACCGCGTCGAACTGCGCGCGCAGATCGACCAGATGCAGGTCGCGCCCGAGCGCCTGATCGTTGACGAGCGTGATGCCGCCGATCTCCATGATGAACTCCACCTCGGCCTGCGCGAAACCATTCGTCGCCTTGTAGGCCGCGATGCCATATTCGTTGAGGCCGCCAGGCTTGGGCCGAGCGTCGTAGAGCGTGACGCTATGGCCGAGCATCGCGAGGCGATGGGCACAGGACAGGCCCGCCGGTCCGGCCCCGACCACGGCGACGCTGTGCCCCGTCGGTGCCGCGCGCTGGAAGGGATGGCGACCGGCCTCGATCAGATGGTCCGTGGCGAAGCGCTGAAGCAGGCCGATCTTGACCGGCTTGCCCTCGGCCGCCTCGCGCACGCAGGCTTCCTCGCAGAGCGTCTCGGTCGGGCAGACGCGGGCGCACATGCCGCCCAGAATATTGGCCTCGAAGATCGTCTTGGCCGCGCCGACCGGGTTGCCCGCCTGAATTTCGCGAATGAAAAGCGGCACGTCGATCGAGGTCGGGCAGGCTCGCATACAGGGCGCATCATAGCAGAAGTAGCAGCGGTCGGCCTCGACAAGCGCCTCATGCGCCTCCAGCGGCGGATGAATGTCGGAAAAGCCTCGGGCGAGATTCTCAGTCGCCAGTCGGCCGGCGGCGATGTCGGGTGGGCTCATGCGGATTTCGGACATGGGAAACCCTTCGGGCAAGGGCTTCGGCGCGTCGCGACCATGGCTTGCGAGGCGCGCCTCAGCGGTTTGCTGGCATCACGGCCGAGCCCCGCGAAAGTTTGGGAACACCGAGTTTCGAACCGTTCCAAATCAGAATGCTTCGAAGATTCGTGTCCGTCAAAAGTTTTTATCGTTTGGTCAAAAGAAAGATGAGTTTGCCTTCTGCAGCGGCAAACCAGCGCCAATTCATGGGCAGGGGATAGGAGTTTGTCCTCATTTTTGCGCAATCTCGTCCCATGGGCTTGCTCCCATCGTGAGGCGGGGTAAATCCCCTTCGCTCCGGCGCTGCCGGAGATGCGAGACCATCGGGATTCGACTGATGACCATCGAGGCCAAGGCCGACCGCATTTCCTCTCGCGCATGGCGCAAATATGTGCCCGCCCTTTTGGGCCTCGCCATCACGATCGCCGCCTTCGCGGCTCTCGGCAGCATGGTCCACACGCTGACGCTGGGCGAAGTCCGGCGCGCCATCCAGGCGGTCTCGGGCTTCGATCTGGTTCTCGCCCTCCTGTTCACGGTCGTCTCCTTTGCCGCCGTGTCGCTCTATGACGTGGTGGCGGTGGAGACGATCGCGCCCGGCAAGGTCTCCAAGCCGGTGGCCGCGACGGTGGGCGCGGCGGGCTATGCCATTTCGAACGCGCTCGGCTTTCCGCTGCTGACGGGCGGCGCGCTGCGCTACCACGTCTACAAGTCCGGCGGCATCGAGCTGGCGGATATCGGGCGGATCGTCGGCACGTCCTGGTTCGCCCTCTGGTTCGCGCTCGCCATCATGCTGGGCGTGGCCTTGATCGTAGACCCGTCCGGCGTCCCCGTGTTCCGAGAAGCCGGCCCGGTGGCGGACATGGCGATCGGGGTCGTGCTCGTCGCGCTGGTCGCCGGCTTCGTGGTCTGGCTGGCGGGCGGGGAGCGCACGGCGCGCCTAGGCAAGTTCTCCCTCCCCCTGCCCTCGCACAAGGGCGCGATCGTCCAGCTCATCGCCGGCATCGTGGATGTGGGCGCGGCAGCGGCCGTTCTCTATGTGCTGATGCCGCCGGGCACGGCGGATTCCTTCATTCTCTTCGCGCTCGTGTTTTCCGTCGCGGTCGTGGTCGGCGTCGCATCCAGCGCGCCAGGCGGCCTTGGCGCCTTCGAGGCGACGATCATCGTCAGCCTCGGCCTGTCGCAGCGCGCCGATGTGGTGGCCGCGCTCCTTGTCTATCGCCTGATCTACACCGTTCTGCCGCTTCTCGTCACGGTGGTGGGTCTGCTCGTGGTCGAGGGCGTGCGCCGCCGTCGCAAGCTGCATGGCCCGATGAAGGAGCTGGCTCGCGCACTGGAGCCAATGGTTCCGCCGGCGACGGCCGTTCTGGCCTTCAGCGGTGGTCTGGTCCTGCTTCTCTCCGGGGCGACGCCCGGCAAGGCCTATCGCCTCGATCTTCTCAACGACTACCTGCCCTTGTCCTTCATCGAGATGTCGCATCTGGCAGCGAGCTTCGTCGGCGTCGCGCTTCTGATCGTCTCGCGCGGACTCGCCAAGCGCCTCTGGCGGGCTTGGGTCGTCGCTTTCGCGCTTCTGATCGCCGGTGCTCTCTTCTCGATCTCGAAGGGTTTGGACTGGGAAGAGGCCATCGTCCTCTCGCTGCTTGCCGGGCTGCTGATCGGCTTCCGCCACGCCTTCTATCGGCGCTCGATGCGCGGGCTCTTCGCCATCACCTGGAGCTGGCTGGCAGCTGTTTCGGCCACCGTCATCGCCTCGGTCTGGCTCGGCTTCTTCGCCTATCGCCATGTCGAATACGCCAACACGATGTGGTGGGACTTCGCCTTATCGGCCAATGCGCCGCGCTTCCTGCGCGCGACGGTCGTCGCCTTCGCGGTGATCGCCTTTGTCGGGCTCGATGTCGCCATCCATCGCCGGACCGACCGGGTCCAGCGACGCAGCCGCATTCCCGACGAGGTGTTTCCCATCGTCGAGGCCTCGCCCGAGACCAATGCGGCGCTGGCGCTTCTGGGTGACAAGCGGTTCCTGTTCTCGCCCGATAAGCGCGGCTTCGTCATGTATGCGCGCTCGGGCGGAAGCCTCGTCGCCTTGGGCGAACCGGTCGGTCCGCCCGATGTCGTGCATGATCTCGCCTGGGCCTTCCGCGACTTTGCGGATTCCCACGCCGAGCGCACGGTCTTTTACGAAGTGCCGCCGCAAAGCCTGCCCATGTATCTCGACATGGGGCTGGTGGCGCTCAAGCTCGGCGAGGTCGCGCGCGTGGATCTCGGCACCTTCACCATCGAAGGCCCCAAGAAACAGGATCTTCGCACCGCCATCCGGCGCGCCGAGCGCGAGGGCCTCGTCTTCTCCGTGATTTCGCGCGATGAGGTCGTGGCCCATATGGACGAGCTCCGAGCGGTGTCGGACGCTTGGCTCGCGATGAAGTCGGGAACCGAGAAAGGCTTCTCCCTCGGCTATTTCGACCGTGCCTATCTTGCGCATTTCGACATGGCGGTCCTGAAGAAGGACGGGGCGATCGTCGCCTTCGCCAATATCTGGCGAGGGGCGAACAAGGAGGAAATCTCGATCGACCTCATGCGCTTCCTGCCGAATGTCTCCAAGGTCATCATGGACGCGCTGTTCGGGCGGCTGATGCTTCATGCCAAGGACGAAGGCTACAAGTGGTTCAATCTCGGAGCCGCCCCCCTCTCCGGTCTCGTGGACCGGCGCGGCGCCTCGCGCTGGAACCGCTTCGGCTCCTTCCTGTACCGGCGGGGCGGATCGTTCTATCGATTTGACGGGCTGAAATCCTTCAAGCAGAAATTCGGTCCTGTCTGGACCCCCCACTATCTCGTCTGCCCCGGCGGCTTCGACACAGCGAAGGTGCTGGTGGACGTGACAACCCTGATCTCCGGCCGACCCAAGCAGGACCCATGAAGCGAGCCCCCCTTCTTCTTGCCGCTTTCCTCGCGCCCGTCCTCATCGGCGGCGTGGCGGCATCGATCCTCATTCCCCGTGTGAAAAGCACCAACGCGGCAGCCCTTCCCGCCGCGATCGTCTCCTACGGAAATATGGACAATGTCGATGTCTTCCAGCCCGAAGGCGAGCCCGTGGGCCTTTCCATCCTCCTGTCGGACGAAGGCGGGCTGACGCGCGAGGACCGGGACCTCACCGCGCGGCTGGTGAACAAAGGCGAGATCGTGCTGCCTGTCGACATCACGCGCTGGCGCGCGGGGCTCGAAGCGCAGATCGATAAGGGCGACGACTGTATCTATCTCGGCTCGGACATCGAGGGCATCGCGAAGGAAGCCCTGCGCGCGCTCGATCTCCAGACCTACTTCCACCCCGTCGTGATCGGGCGGGGCGTCGGCGGCACGCTCGCCTACGCGGCCGTCGCCGACACGCCGCCGGCGACCATGGCTGGCGGCGTCGCGCTGGACGCCGCCCCCTCCGCGCGCTCCAAACTGCCGATCTGCAAGGGCGCGATCCCCACTTCGGTCGGCAAGGGCGGCTACGCCTATGATCGTGACGCCGATCTCATCCAACCCTTCGTGTTCATTTCGCCGGACGGCCACTCCTCGGACCTTTCACCCGCTGCCCCTTACCGGGCGGCGAACATCGTCGCCAAGGACCCAGCTTTGGCCATGGACGCCGTGGCGCAGGCTGCGGTGAACATTTCCCAGGCCGACAATTCCGCCCTCCCCATCATCATCTCCAAGCCGGAGGGCGAGCCCACAGCCATCGCGCTTTTCGTGTCGGGCGATGGCGGCTGGCGTGACCTCGACAAGACGATCGGCGATTGGCTGACCGAGCACGGTGTCGAAGTGATCGGCGTCGATGCGCTGCGCTATTTCTGGTCGGAGAAGACGCCGGAGCAGATGGCGACCGATATCGAGACCATTCTCGGCAAGGCCAATCCCAAGGCAGGCGTGCCGGTCGCGCTTCTGGGCTATTCCTTCGGGGCGGACACCCTTCCCTTCGCCTATCCGAAATTGCCGCAGATCTGGGCCGACCGGATCGACCTTCTCGGCCTGCTCGCCCCGTCGCAGCACACCGGCTTCCAGATTTCGGTCGGCGGCTGGCTCGGCATGGCGACGGGCGACCAGGACGTGGTGAAGGCTCTGGAAGCGGTTCCCATCTCCAAGATCCTCTGCATCTACGGCACCGAGGACGAAGCCGATACGGCCTGCCTCGCACCGGCCTTGGCAGATGCGGCGAAGGTGGCGATCGAGGGTGGCCACCATTTCGACGGGGATTACGAGATGCTGGCGGAGCGCCTGCTCCAGGCGATCCAGCATGGGCCGCAGGCGGCAATCCCCACGCCGCAGCCCGAACCCGAAACGGACGCGGCGCCCAAGCCCTGATCTCTCAAGACCCCGCCCGCAGCGGGGTCTTTTCACATGGCGGGCCTGTTCGTCAGGTCGGAGAGCGCGTTCCACGCAGCGACAGCACGCTGACCAGCAACCAGGAGAGGATCAGGATCGAACCTCCCGTCGGGGCCGCGTTGAAAAACAGGCGGTCTCCGGTCGCAACACGCATGGCGAGATCGCCCGAAAACAAGACGACGCCGATGATCATACCGAAGATCGGCCAAGCGGCCCCGCGCAGCCTCTCGCCACCGAGGCCGAGCGCCAGCAGCGCCGGCGCATGAACGAACGCGATAGCCGCCGCGATGGCGGCAAGACTGGCATCCCCACCGCCATGCGCGGCATAGGCCGCGCCCCCTGTTCCCGCTGCGCCGAACAGGCCGGCGAAGACAACAGCGATACGAAGGCTCAGACGGGTCATGCTGCGACTTTCAGGAGAGGACATGCGCCGTCAGCCATAGCACGCGCCCGGCCCTCGAAATCTTAGAGCCACTGCGCAAAAACATCGGGCACCCTAGGGCCGATGGTTTCCGCGTTCGGGCTCGTCGGTCCAGGTCGCGCCTTCCTGATCGCGCGCATGCGCGGTGGGCGGGCTGGCCAAATCCTCTTCCATCTCGTCCAGCACCGACCCGGACCACATGCGATAGCCCGCCGAATAGGCGGCCTTCCCCAGAAGATGCGCCGAAATCGGCGCCGTCAGAAAGAAGAAGACGATAGCCGCGATGGCACGCAGAACCTCGGCCGTCTGCACGGACACGATGGCAAGCGCGACCAGAGCCAGCACGGAGCCGACCGTTCCCGCCTTCGAGGCGGCATGGATACGGGTGTAGAAGTCGGGCAGGCGCAGAATGCCGATGGACGCGACCAACGCGAACATCGCGCCCATGACCACGAAAATCCCGGCCAGAATGTTTCCGATGGACGCCATCATGGCACGCTGTCCCCCTCGCCCAGGATTTTGCTGTCGGCTTCGGGCTCCGTGACCGAGGCGACGGGCGAGCGTTCGGTGTCGCCGCGCGCCATGATGAAGCGTGCAAAGGATATGGTCGCAAGGAAGCCGACGAGGCCCAGCGCGATGGCGATATCGACATAGAGCGTAAAGCCCGTGTCGATGCCGATGACCGCGATGAAGCCGATGGACGAGCTGGTGAGAACGTCGAGCCCCAGCACTCGGTCCGGCAGGGTCGGCCCCTTCCAGATGCGGATGACCGTGCAGAGAAACGAGATGCACAGGAAAACCAGCGAGAGGGTGAGCGCAATGTCCAGGAACCGTTCGGAGAATTGGGCGAAACTCATCGGAACGCCTCCAGAATCCGGCGCTCGAATCCTTCCTCGATCTCGCGCCGGCGCGCATCGGGATCGGAGCAATCCAGCGCATGGACGAAGAGCGTCGTTTCATCCTCCGACAGATCGAAGATCAGCGTGCCGGGTGTCAGGCCCACGAGATTGGCGAGCAGCGCGATCTCGAAATCCGTCTCCACTTTATGCCGATAGAGGAACACGCCGGGCCGCACATCGAGCTTGGGCGACAGGACGACATTGGCGACCCGCCACGCCGACACGGCGAGGTCGTAGATCAGGAACAGAACCAGCGCGAGGACCTTGCGGCCGCGCCGGAAATAGCCCTGTGCCCCGATCTGCTCGCGGATCAGGAAGAGCGACCCCGCCCCCAGCAGGAAGCCGAACAGGAGATTGCCAAGGCTGAAGCCGCCAGTGATGACCAGCCAGACCAGCGCCAGGAGAAGATTGGCGACGAAGGGGTTCATCATGGCGTTCCCCCCAGAACGGCGGCGAGATAGGCGCTCGGCTTCAAGATTTCATGCGCGGCCTGGAAGGTCAGCTCGGCCAGCGGCTCCGGCCAGACGCCCACGAAGACCACGAACAGGCAGAGCGCCACGAGAGGGATCAGCGCCATGGGGCGGCCCGGCTGCGGGGCGCGGAACATGTCTTCGGCCGGATGGCTCTCGCCCACATCAGCCCCAGCCGGCAAGGGACGCCAGAAGGCCAGGAGGAACACACGAATACAGGCGATGGTCAGAAGAAGGCCCGAAACGAGAACGGCCGCCGCCAGCCAGGGCAGCTCCGCCGCGATCGACGCACGCACCAGAAGCATTTTCGGCCAGAAGCCCGAGAAGGGCGGAAGGCCGGAGACGCCCAGAAGCAGCATCAGGAACAGCGCCGAAAACAGCGGGTGGCGCTTCCACAACCCGCCCATTTCGTAGAGCGAGGACGAGCCATTGCGGAAGGCGGCGACGCCCGCCGCGAGATAAAGCGCCGTCATCACCACCACCGAATGGAGCGCATAGAAGATCGCGCCCGACAGACCCGTCGCGAGCGGCCCATCGATGGAAATGCCATTGTTGAAGCCCGCTCCCTCGGCGGCTTCGCGCAGCACCCCGGCCGCGCCGGTGGTGATCGCGGTGGTGCGCGCTTCCAGAACGGGCGGGATGGCGAGGCCGGCGAGGATCGTCCCGATACCGACGATCACGGCGTAGTTCAGCATCCGACGGAGATCGGTCTGCGACAGCGCGCCCAGTGCGCCGACCAGCATGGTCAGCGCCGCCATCCAGGCCATGACGAGGCCGAGCCCGCCGCGCTCGGGCGGAAAGAGCATGAGCACGACGCGGATCAGCGCATAAATGCCGACCTTGGTCAGAAGCCCGGCGAAGAGCGCCGACACGACGAAGCGCGGCGTGTGGTAGGAGGCGGGCAGCCAGAAGTTCAGCGGAAAGGCCGCAGCCTTCATCGAGAAGGCGACGAGGAAGAGCGAGGCGATGGTGAGGAGGACGCCATTGCCTTCCAGCGCGGCGGATTTTACCGCGATGTCGGCCATATTGAGCGTGCCGAAGACGCCGTAGAGATAGCCGATGGTGAGCAGGAAGAGCGTCGCGCCGATGAGGTTGAGGAAGCAGTATTTGGTGGCCCCATCCAGCTGCTCGCGCTCGGAGCCGAGGATGAGCAAGCCAAAGGAGCCGATCAGCATCACCTCGAACCAGACATAGAGATTGAAGATGTCGCCGGTGAGAAACGCGCCCGACACCCCGGCCATGACCATGAAAAGGAAGGGATAGAAGCCGTAGCGCCGCCCTTCGGAGTCGATCGAGGCTCCGGCATAGATGCCGCAGGCGAGCCCGGCGAACCCCGACACCGACAGGAATAGGGCGCTGAGAAGATCGGCGGTGAAGGAGATGCCGAACGGCGGCTTCCATCCGCCCATCGCCATGGACATCGGGCCGCCATCGGCAATGCGCACGAGCAGCGCAAGATCGCAGACGAGCAGTAGAACCAAACCGGCGATGGCGACGACGGGATGGCGGTCCATCCGCCGCCGCATCATCAGAAGCCCGGCGCCGAACACGAAGCAGATGAGAACGGGGAGGATCAGGAGATATTGGTCGGGCCGGAAAGCGTCCACGACCATCGCCTCGGCGATATAGTTCGGGGTCTCGTTCATGGGCGCGCCTCAATAGCCAAGGGGCGGGAGCCCCTCGTTTTCGGGTTCGGCGACGCGCATTTCGTTGGTGTCGTCGGTCTCGAGGTCCTGATAGGCGCGATAGGTCAAAACAAGCAAAAACACGAAGAAGGAAAAGGAAATGACGATCGCCGTCAGGATCAGCGCCTGCGGCAGCGGGTTGGCGATGGCCTGGGGCGGCACGTCCAGATGGTTCGGGATCAGCGGCGGCGCGATCGGCCCGATACGCCCGACCACGAAGACGGACAGGTTGACCGAGGTTCCGAGCAGCACCACGCCGAGCAACATACGGATGATGTAGGTCGACAGCAGCATGTAGATCGAGATCGAGAAGAGGACGCCGACAAGGGCGGACAGAGCGACTTCCAAACGTGCCTCCTCAGCCCGAATAGCGTTCTTCGAGGGACAGCGCGATCGAGCTGATCGCGCCGACGATCACCAGAAACACCCCGACGTCGAACAGAAGCGTGGTGGATAGAGCGACCTCGCTTCCCGCGATGTCGACGAAGGCCCAAAGCCCGGTCATGAACTGCCCACGGCCAAAGGCCGGCAGGAAGCCCGCTAGTACGGCCGTGATCAGCCCGAAGGCGGCATAGGCGATGGGATGGAAATGCAGCGCGCGGCGCACAGCGTCCACGCCGCAGGCCATGCCGTAGACCGCGATGGCGGACGAAGCGATGAGCCCGCCGATGAAGCCTCCGCCTGGCTCGTTATGCCCGCGCAGGAGCACGAAGAGCGAGAAGAGTAGCATGAGCGCGGTCAGATAAGGCGCGGTGACGCGGAAGATCAGGGTTCTCATGGCTGCAACTCCCCTGCCTTGCGGCGGCGGCGGCGCGAATAGCGCGGATCGCTCTTCACCACGCGAATGCGCACCAGCGCCAGGATGGCGGCGCCTGTGGTCAGCACAACGGCGATTTCGCCCATCGTATCGACACCACGGAAATCCACGAGAATGACGTTCACGATGTTGCGGCCATGGGCGATCACGTAGCTGTAGCGCGTGAAGAACTCGCTGATCGAAGCGTCGAAGGGGCGCTGCGTGATGTGGAGCAGGAAGAGCGCGAAGCCGACGCCGCCCGCGATCGACAGGATCAGTTCGGGAACGACATCGCGCCAAGGGCGACGATCCGCCGGCATGAGCCGCAGCCGCGTCATCACCAGCGCGAGGATGGCGACCGACAGAATTTCCACCATGAACTGCGTAAAGGACAGATCGGGCGCGCCGAGCAGCATGAAGAGAAGCGCGACGGCCAAGCCCTGAATGCCGAGCGAGACGATGGCGGTCAGGCGATTGTTGGCGAGCACGACGACCACGGCGCCGAGCACCACCAGCGCGATCACGCCCCATTCGTAGAAATAAAGGTCGGGCATCGCCGGCCAGGCAGGCAGCGACGAGGTGGCAAGCATCGTCGCCCAAAGGGTCGCGACGATCACCGCGAATGTCACCTTCATATAGACATCGAGCCGGCCGGGCTGGAGCTTGGTGGTGACATGGAACGCGCCGATGACGAGGGCGCGCATGAGCTGGTCGAAGCCCTTGTCCGGCCCCCAGCCGATGCGGCTGAGAAGATCGGCGACGAGCGAGCGCATCCGCGTGGCGCGCCAGAACAGGGCGATGCCGACGACCACCGTGATGATCGACAGGATCAGCGCCGGCCCCCAATGGAAGCCGAGCGCGATGTCGACCGCGACCGCGCCGTCGAGGGCGGGCGGCGACATCGGGTTGGAAATGAACTGGTGTGTGGTCTGCGAGAAGATTGCGGCCAGCAGGCCGACAATGCCGAGGACGACCGGCCCGAACCAGATGAGGGGCGTGGATTCATGCGCCTTGCGAAGCCCGCTCGGCATGGTTCCGGCGAAGGGCTTGATCGCGACGATGAGCGCCACGGCAAACATCAGCGCGTTGCCGGCAACGGCCGCGGCGGTCGTCAACACGCCCGTGAGATCGGCCGTCGCGGTGGCTGCATAGACTTCTTCCTTGGCGAGGAAGCCGAAAAGCGGCGGCAGGCCGCCCATGGCGGCAGCACCCAGAATGGCGGCGGCGAAGGTCATCGGCATCTTGCGCGCGAGCCCGCCCAGAGCGCGGATGTCGCGCGTGCCGGCGCTATGGTCGATCGACCCCGCGACCATGAAGAGGCAGGCTTTGGCCAGCGAGTGCGCGAAGAGATAAAGGACGGCCGCTTCGATCGCGAGTTCCGAGCCGATGCCGATGAGCATGACGAGAAGGCCGAGCGAGGCCACCGTCGTATAGGCGAGCATGAGCTTGATGTCGCTCTGCCGGATGGCCAGCAGCGCGGCGATGACCAGCGTCACCCCGCCGAAGATCGGCAGGACCGTTTCCCAAGCGGGCGTGCCGCCCATGACCGGAAACAAGCGCATCAGGAGATAGATGCCGGCCTTCACCATGGTCGCGGAATGGAGATAGGACGAGACCGGCGTCGGCGCCTCCATGGCGTTGGGCAGCCAGACGTGGAAGGGCATCTGCGCCGACTTGGTGAAGGCGCCCAGCAGAATCAGCACGAGCGCGGGCCCGTAAATGGACAGCGCCTTCACGGCGTCCGGCTGCTCCAGAAGCGCGGTCAGGCTGGTCAGCCCGGTCGATTCACGGATCAGCAGCAGGCCGGCCAGGAGCGCCAACCCGCCGCCGCCGGTGATCACCAGCGCCTGCATGGCACCGCGCCGTGCCGCCTCCTTTTCGAAATTGAACCCGATCAGCAGGAAGGAGGTGATCGAGGTCAGCTCCCAGAAGACAAAGAGCGTGATGAGATCATCCGACAGGACGAGGCCCAGCATCGCGCCCATGAACATCAGGATATAGGCGAAGAACCGGCCACGCTTGGAGCCCTTGGGCATGTAGCCGCCGGAATAGAGCACCACGAGCGTCCCGATCGCCAGGATCAGGAAGGCGAAGCCGAAGGACAATCCGTCCAGCCGAAAGGCGAAGCGCACGCCGAAGCTCGGAATCCAGTCGAAACCGAACAGGATCGGTACGCGCTCCTGAACCTGCGCGCTCTGCTGAAACAGGATGGCGAGCGCGGCGACGGGAAAGCAGGCCAGGATAAGGGAGCCCAAACGTCCGAGGGCGATCAGGGAAAGAGGGGCTATGGCTGCGCCGAGGAACGGCAAGGCGAGGACGAGATATAGAAGTCCACTCGACAGGCTGGTCATACCGGCTCAGCGTTTCCTCGATTCAGCACCCGCGATCGCGTTACGAAACAGACGCAAGCCCGCGTCGAGCCAACGAAGAACAGGCGTCCGATCCGCCATCCCAAGACATTACGCCCAGAGAACGGATTCCGACGCTCGCACTGTCCTTCGTTCGCCTGACCCTGTGCACCAACCGCCCCATCAAGGAAAACGCAGCGGGCGGCACCGGACTTGACGACGATTCACAACAGCCTCCAGGCTGTTTCCAACGACCGCAACAATAGGTCGCGTCCCGACTCGATCAAGCCGAAATCGGCGCGGGATATGGGCGAGACCCGTTTTAAAGGGCGATCTGACCCGGTTGTGATCGGGTCGGCGCGACCCTACCTTTCGCCGCAGGAATTGGATGGAGTGATGCCGATGGCCAGCGCGAGCGAAACCCCGCTGAAGGTTCAGAAGAGCGATGCCGAATGGCAGGAGATCCTGACGCCCGAGCAATATAAGGTCGCACGCGGCCATGGCACCGAGCGCCCTTTCACCGGCCCGAACTGGGACCAGAAGGAAGCCGGCCTTTATCGCTGCGTGTGCTGCCAGAAGCCCCTCTTCCGCTCCGAGACGAAGTTCGATTCCGGCACGGGCTGGCCGAGCTTCTACGAACCGGTGGAGCGCGAAGCGGTGAGCGAGCATGTGGATCGCTCCTTCATGATGACGCGCGTCGAAGTCCGCTGCGCCGATTGCGACGCCCATCTCGGGCACGTCTTCGAGGACGGGCCGCGCCCGACGGGCTTGCGCTACTGCATGAACGGCTACGCCCTCGAATTCGACCGCGACTGACCGGGCCGACCTTGCTGCCCCTTGCCTTTGCCGCCCGCCGGGCGAAAGCTCCGGCG
This sequence comes from Aureimonas sp. D3, assembly GCF_001463805.1. Classification (NCBI taxonomy): domain Bacteria; kingdom Pseudomonadati; phylum Pseudomonadota; class Alphaproteobacteria; order Hyphomicrobiales; family Aurantimonadaceae; genus Aureimonas; species Aureimonas sp. D3. The sequence continues at coordinate 25,396 of NZ_BBWM01000029.1, forward strand.
GGCCGATTCTTGCCCGCATCTGACGGTGATCCATGTCCTTAGCCTTCCGCGCCGACCTTCCCGCCCCGCCCCGCGCTCCGCAGCGACCGGTCGAACTTTCGGCGCATGGGCGCACGCGCACCGACGAATACGGCTGGATGCGCGTCGACAACTGGCAGGAGATGTTCAAGGACACCTCGCTGCTCGACCCGGTGATCCGCGCCCATCTGGAGGCGGAAAATCGCTATGCGGACGCCGCGCTCGAAGATGTCGAGCCGCTGAAGGCCAAGCTGATCGCCGAGATGCGCGGGCGCATCAAGGAGGACGACAGCTCCGTTCCCGCGCCAGATGGCCCCTATTCCTATGGCGTCGCCTATGAGGCCGGCGCGGAATATCCGCGCTTCTTCCGCGTGCCGCGGGAAGGCGGCCGCGAAGACGTCTATCTCGACGCGAACAAACAGGCCGAGGGCATCGACTATTTCTCGATCGGGGGCGTCGAGCACTCGCCCGATCACAAGCGTCTTGCCTGGAGTTTCGACGACAAGGGCTCCGAGTTCTACGAGATCGTCCTGCGCGATCTCGAAACCGGCGCGGACCTGCCCGACCGCATCGCGGACACGAGCGGCGACGCCACCTGGGACGCGCGCTCGCATGGCTTTTTCTATACGAAGCTCGATGCGAACCACCGCCCGAGCCGCGTCTTCTACCATACGCTCGGAGCCGACCCGGCCTCCGATCCGCTGGTCTATGAGGAAACCGACACGGGCTTCTTCATGGGCGTCGGCCAAACCCAGTCGGGCGATTACGTCGTCATTGACATTCACGACCACGAGACGTCGGAAGCCTGGCTGATCCCGGCTGCCAACCCGGCCGCCGAACCGCGCCTCGTTGCGAAGCGCGAGAAGGGCCTGGAATACGACGTGGACGAGGGCGACGGCACGCTCTTCATCCTGACCAATGCCGATGGCGCGCGCGACTTCAAGATCGTGACCGCGCCGGCCGATCAGCCGGGCCGCGAGGCCTGGACCGATCTCGTGCCGCATGAGGACGGCCGCCTGATCCTGTCGCATCTCGTGCTCAAGCGCCATCTCGTCTGGCTGGAGCGGCGCGACGGCCTGCCGCGCATCGTGGTGCGACGTCTGGCGGATGGCGCGGAACATAGCATCGCCTTCGAGGAAGAGGCTTATTCGCTCGGCCTCGGCGGCACCTACGAATATGACACGACCACGATCCGCTTCTCCTATTCCTCGCCGACCACCCCGAACCAGACCTTCGACTATGACGTGGAGACACGCGAGCGCCGCCTCCTGAAGACGCAGGAAGTGCCGTCCGGCCATGATCCCTCGCTCTACGTCGCGCGCCGCATCTTCGCGCCCGCGCCGGACGGCGAAACCGTTCCGATCTCGCTCGTCTATCGCCGCGATACGGCGCTCGACGGTTCGGCTCCGCTGATGCTCTATGGCTATGGCTCCTATGGCCATTCCATCCCGGCCTCGTTCAGCACCAATGCCTTGAGCCTGGTCGATCGCGGCTTCGTCTATGCCATCGCGCATATTCGCGGCGGCAAGGACAAGGGCTTCCGCTGGTACGAAGCCGGCCGGCGGGAGCACAAGCGCAACACGTTCACCGACTTCATCGCGGCGGCGGACCATCTCGTGAGTGAGCGCTTCACGAGCTATGAGCGCATCGTCGCGCAGGGCGGCTCGGCCGGCGGCCTATTGATGGGCGCGGTCGCCAACATGGCGCCGGAGAAGTTCGGCGGCATCATCGCCGTCGTGCCCTTCGTGGATGTCCTGAACACGATCCTCGACGACACGCTGCCCCTCACCCCGCCCGAGTGGCCGGAATGGGGCAATCCGATCCTGTCGGAAGCCGATTACGAGGTGATCGCGAGCTACAGCCCTTACGACAATGTCGAGGCCAAGGCCTATCCGCCGATCCTGGCGCTCGCCGGTCTGACAGACCCGCGCGTGACCTATTGGGAACCGGCCAAATGGGTGGCGCGCCTGCGCGCGAAGAAGACGGACAGCAATCCCGTGATCCTTCGCACCAATATGGGCGCGGGCCATGGCGGCGCATCCGGGCGCTTCGCGAAGCTGGACGAGATCGCGATGATCTACAGTTTCGCGCTGAAGCTCATGGGCAAGGCAGCTCTTTAAACATTCTGGGAAAAGGCGGCTTCGGTCGCCTTTTCCCCCTTCCGATCTACTTCGCCGAAGCGACTGGCGGAAGCGCCTTGAGATAGGCGGCGATGGCGGCGAGATCGTCTTTGGGCAGACGCGCCAGATTGTGCTGTACCTCCACCATGGAGCCGCCGACACTATCGAAGTCTGGGGTGAAGCCCGTCTCGAAATAATTGACGAGATCGTCCTCGGTCCAATTCGAGGTTTCGCCCGCCGGCGTGATGTTGGGGATCTGCCCCTCCCCTTCCGGCGCCGGCCCGCCGGCCAGCCAGCGATCGTGATCCAGCCCGCCCGCGCCGCCGAGGCTGCGTGGCGTGTGGCACTCGCCGCAATGGCCCGGCCCTTCCACGAGATATTGCCCGCGCCGGACAAGATCGGGCGCGCCATTCGGCCAGGAGATAACGGGGCTGGGCCTCAGGAAGAGCGCCTTCCAAGGCCCCAGCGCAATGCGCAGATTGTAGGGGAACGGCAACTCGTTCGCCGGCGCGTCATCCGTCGATGGCGGCAGCGTCTTCAGATAGGCGAAGAGATCGGCGACGTCTCCCGGCGTCATCCTCGCATAGGATGTGTAGGGAAAGGCCGGATAGAGATTGTGCCCCTCGGGATCGACGCCGCGTTGCAGGGCATTGGCGAAATCGGCCAGCGTCCAGCGGCCGATGCCATGATCGGGGTCCGGCGAGATGTTGGGGCCGTGGAACGTCCCGAAGGGCGTGACGAGCGACGGCCCGCCGCCCAGAACCGGCTGGTCTACCGCTTCGCGCGCATGACAGGACACGCAGCCACCGGCCCAGAAAAGCCGCTCGCCGCGCGCGGCGTCGCCGCTTCCCTCCTGCGCGATCTCCGTCGCGCCCAGACGAACCGGGCGCGTGGCGCTATAGGCGCCTGCCGCCAGCACGGCGACGACGGCCGCCGCCAGAAGAGCGAGAACCGGCCGCCGCCGCAAAAGCGTTCAGCCTCAGCGCTGCCGGAACTGCTGGTGGCAGCCCTGGCAATTGGCGGCGACCTTGGTGAAGGCGGTCTTGAAACTGTCGAGGTCGGCGGGCTTGGCGTCGAGCGCGGCCTGCGTGTCGGCGATGAACTTGTCGTTCGCCGCCTTGAACTCGGCCGGCTTTTCCCAGATCGCGGGCGCGGCTTCGGTCTTGCCTCCGGTCTTGGAATCTTCGGGGAAGAGCGTCGCGAACTTCTTCGCGTCCTCGTTCAAGGTCGTGAAGAGGCTGGCGGCCGTCGCGGCGTCGAAGGACTGACTGCCCTTGATGATTTCGGAGGCGGTGCGCGCCGCCTTGGCATTGTTCTTCATCAGCTGCTGGCGCTCTTTGATGACGGTCTCGTTCTGCGCCAGCGCCGGCAGCGCGGCGGAGGCGGCAACGCAAAGTCCCACGATCAAGGTGGACAGGCGCATGAGAATCACTCCGGGCTTTCGGCTGAGTGGAATTGTTCCAAACGAGATGAAAACCCGTTTTCCATGATCCGTCCATCCTTAAGGATCGGCGGAAGAGGATTAAGAGCATTTCCAGCGAAAGCCGGGTCGGCTTTCGCGCCCGGACAATGCGAGAAACAAGGGACTGGAGCACCTCCGGCGAACCTATGTTCGGTGGATGTGCTCTAGTGTCGCAGAGCCCGCACAACGAAAAGCCCTGCCTTCCGGTGGGAAGGCAGGGCTCGCATCTCACCGATGGCCCAGCGTTCAGGCGCTGGCGGCCTCGTAGCGCTCCAGCACGTAGTCCCAGTTCACGAGGCTGTCGACGAAGGCCTCGAGATATTTCGGACGCGCGTTGCGGTAGTCGATGTAATAGGAGTGTTCCCACACGTCGACGCCGAGGATCGGCTCGGCACCGTGCACCAGCGGATTCTCGCCGTTCGGCGTCTTCATGATCTGAAGCTTGCCGTCCTTGACCGCGACCCAAGCCCAGCCCGAACCGAACTGGCCCTTGCCCGCGTCGATGAAGTCGTTGCGGAACTTGTCATAGCCGCCGAGATCGGAATCGAAGGCCGTCTGCAGCTTGCCCGGCAGGGACTTGCCGCCGCCATTGGGCTTCATCCACTTCCAGAAATGGATGTGGTTGTAGTGCTGGCCGGCATTGTTGAAGAGAGGCTGGTTCTTGCCGAAGGACTGCTTGACGATCTCTTCGAGCGACGCATCGGCGAGGCCCGCGTCGGCGGCCAGCTTGTTGCCCATGTCGACATAGGCCTGATGGTGCTTGTCGTGATGATATTCCAGCGTCTCCTTCGACATGAAGGGCTGAAGCGCATCATAGGCGTAAGGCAGTTCGGGAAGCGTAAAGGCCATATCCGTCTCCTTCGGTTTGGGCCCGCCGTGAGCGCAAGCGAATCGCCGGCCGGCGGGCTTTCGAGCCGGGTCCTTAGCTAGGGCCTCCCGGCTCGGATGTCAGCCGCCTTCTGAACCAAAAGGCCGCATTCAAGCCGACTTTTCACGCGCGCGCGCAAAGCGCCAGTAGAGTTCGCGGGCTCGGCCGTAGACGGGACCGACCGGCATGGCGCGCTCTTCCAGCCTCGTTACGGGCACGACCTTGGAATGATTGCCAGTGGAGAAGATTTCGCTGGCCGACAGGAAGTCTTCCACCGTCAGGCTGGCCTCGACCACCTCCATCCCGTCCTCGCGCAGCAGCTGGATGACGCGCTGGCGCGTGATGCCGTTCAGAAAGGAACCATTGAGAACCGGCGTGAAGACCGCGCCTTCGCGCACCATGAAGAGATTGGACGTGCCGGTCTCGGCCACATTGCCGATCATGTCGCGCACCAGCGCATTGTCGAACCCGCGCCGCTTGGCCTCCATGATCGCGCGCGCATTGTTGGGATAAAGGCAGCCGGCCTTGGCCAGCGTCGGCATGGTTTCGGGCGTCGGCCGACGGAAGGGCGAGACGCCCAGCGAGAAACCGGCCGATGGGATCATCGGAGATTCATAAAGACACAAGCAGAAGCGTGTCGTCTCCGGGTCGGCCGGCACGCCCATATAGCCACCATCCTCGGCCCAATACATCGGGCGGATGTAGACGGCCGTTTCGCCGTCGAAATGCCGGAGCCCTTCATGCGTCAGCCGCACGATCTCGTCCGGCGCCATGGTCGGGGTCAGCCCCAGCGCCTCGGCGGAGCGGTTGACGCGCGCGGCGTGCCGGTCGAGGTCCGGCGTCAGGCCTTCGAACCAGCGCGCCCCGTCGAAGACCGACGAGCCCAGCCAGAGAACATGCGAGCGCGGCCCGACCAGCCCGGGATTTCCCTCGAGCCATTCGCCGTCGAAGAAGGTGAAGGTGCGTGAGAAGCCTGCTGCCATGGGTTCCTGCCTTGCGCTCGGAGGCAGGGACGCTGCCGCACCGCCCTGCCCTTGTGATACCGCCCCGGTCTACAAGGCGCGGCTCGACCTGTCACATGGAAGCCTCTACGGATGAATTGTTAACCGTGCTTCTCGGAAATGCCGCTCCATCGCCGCAATGCGCCCGTGAGGTCTCGCTTCCGGGCGTGGAGAACGGAACGAACCGTCCGGTTCGACGTTTTCAGCCCAAGAACAAGAACCCGAGCGAGGGTTCCAAGGCTTCGCAGAAGGCCTATTCCCGCGCTCGCCGCATTGGCTGGATAATGACAAACGATCCCTTTTCCCGACGCCTGCCGCGCCGTGCCGTCCTGTCCGGCCTCGGGCTCGGCGCCCTCGCCACGCTGACCGGGTGCGTCAGTTCCCCGCGTGCGCAGAATGCCGATCTCTCCGTTTTCGGCGGCCTGCCGGGCAACGTGCCTCCCGAATACGCCACCGCCTATGGCCCGATCGATGATGGCGGCTTCCTGATCCCTGCCATCGACCTGCGCCGCATGGACGTGCGCTATCTCCGCCGGCAGGTCGCCTATAACGGCCCCGAGGCCCCCGGCACGATCATCATCGACACGCCCACGCGCTATGCCTATCTCATTCAGCCCGGCGGCACCGCCATGCGCTACGGCGTGGGCATCGGCCGCGACGGGTTCGCTTGGGAAGGCCGCGCCCGCGTGCAGTTCAAGCGCGAATGGCCGCGCTGGACGCCCCCCAACGAGATGATCGATCGCCAGCCCGAGCTGGAAATCTATCGCGGAGTCGGCATGGACCCGGGTCTCAAGAACCCCTTGGGGGCCCGCGCGCTTTATCTTTTCAAGGACGGCAAGGACACGCTCTACCGCCTGCACGGCACGCCGGAATGGTGGACCATCGGAAAGGCCGTGTCGTCGGGCTGCGTCCGGTTCATGAACCATGACATCATCGACCTGTATAATCGCGCTGAGCCGGGCGCGACGGTCATCGTCAACCAGCCGGGCGGCCTGACGGTCTAAGGTTCGGGGCCGACGCTCCGCGAAGAGCGACCATGCCAGCAATCGGCTGCACCGGCCGATTGCACTCCGGCGCGCCCCCTGCCACTGTGGCACGCCGACCGGCCCTTCCCCGTGATTCTCAGGCCCTGCCATGTCCGAACTGATCGACCGCGTCTCCGCAGCCGCTTCCCTGACGCCCGAGACGGCGCGCGAGGCGGTCGGCAATATTCTGGCCTTCCTGCGCTCGGAAAGCTCCGATCCCGCCGTGGAGACGATGATCTCGGGCACGCCGGGCGCGGCGGACGCTCTCCAAGCGGCTGGCGATTCCGAGTTCGGTGGCGGCATCATGGCACTCGGCGGCAAGCTGATGGGCCTCGGTCTCGACATGGGCCAGATCCGCACCGTGGGCGAGGAGTTGATCGCCTTCTCGAAGTCTCATGTGGACGAGGCGACCGTCTCCACCGCCATCGCGTCCGTTCCCGCGCTTGCGCCATTCGTTTGATACATTCGCGCCGTAAAGGCTTCTGACGCGCGCCGTCCGGCGCCGCGACGGGGGAAAGCTGGATCGCTCGGGCCGGTGGCTTATCGGGCCGGCCTGCCTTATATCGCCGTCGTGTGCCGTATGGCCCAAGTGAGCATCCGCTTCGCTGGGGCGACGATGCGCGTTCGCCGAGGGCGCGCCATCCAGCGTGCGATGCCAAGGAATAGCCTATGATCGATGCCTACACGGTTTTCGGCTCTCACGTTCGCCGCCATGCCGGCGTGCGTCCCGACGAGGTTCCGCCGGAAGCCGTTTGGATCGATCTGCGCAACCCTACACATGACGAAGAACGAGCCATCGAGGCGCTTTGCGGCATCGAGGTGCCGACGCGCGAAGAGATGCGCGAGATCGAGGTGTCGAGCCGGCTCTATTCGGAAGATGGCGGCGACTTCATGACCGCTTCGATCGTCTATGGGCTGGACGAGGGCAAGCCGGATTTCGGTCCCGTCACTTTCATTCTGGTCGGCCAGCGCCTCGTGACGCTGCGCTATACCGACCCGCGCTCGTTCCAAATCTTCTCGACCAAGCTCTGCCGGGAGGGCAATGGCGAGACAACGAAACCGGGCTATCTCCCGAGCTTCGACCATTACGGCCCGCCGCCGGCCCCACCCAAGCCCTCTCGCACCAAGGGGCCGACGGCCGATTCCATCGCCGTCGGCCTTCTGGAAACGATCATCGACCGCATGGCCGATCTCCTGGAGCAGATCGCCAGCGATCTCGACCGGATCGGCACCGACATCTTCCGCTCGTCCGACACGAACACGCCGACGGCGACCGCCGATTTCAAGCAGCTTCTGAAGCGCCTCGGCGCGGCCGGCGACATTTCCTCGCGCACGCGGGAAAGTCTGGCGACGGTGGACCGGCTCCTGCCCTTCCTTTCCTTTGTGATGGATCGGCGCAAGCCGCAGAAGGAGTTGAAGCTGCGGGTCAAGGCGATGGCGCGGGACGTCGCCTCGCTGAACGATTTCGTGTCCTTCCTGTCGAACAAGACGACCTTCCTGCTCGACACCACGGTCGGCATGATCTCGATCGAGCAGAACGCCATCATCAAGATCTTTTCTGTGGCGGCTGTCGGCTTCATGCCGCCGACGCTCGTCGCCTCGATCTACGGCATGAATTTCGAGCATATGCCCGAACTGAAATGGGCGCTCGGCTATCCCATGGCCTTGACGATCATGGTGCTCTCGGCGCTGCTGCCGCTTCTGTATTTCCGACACAAGAAGTGGCTGTGAGGCGGCTCGAAAGCCGCCTCTTCCTTGCGTGCTGCGCTTGAACGGTCAAGCCTTGCCCAGCGCGTCGCGCATGAGCGCGGCCGTGCCGGCATAGATGGCGTAAGTGCCATCCTCGTGCCTGACGATCTCGACCTCCAGGCCCAGCTCACGGCAGATCGCGGCCCCACCCGCGATGTCCCACATGGTGGTCACCGGCTGGATATGGCCGTCGAAGCGGCCGAGTGCGGCAAAGAGCATGGACACCGAGGTGCAATGGAAGGATTCCACGATCCATTCGCGCTCGCGCAAGCGGCGCTGGAGCGCGATCGCGGCTTCCAGATCCTCGCCCGGACTGTCGCCCAAGGAGACGAGACCGAGGCCGGGTACGGCCACCTCCCGCTCGAAGGGAACGCCGTTGCGCACCACGCCGACATCCCGCGCGCCGGCCATAAGTTCGCCGAGGCAAGGCGCGGCGATGGCACCCGCCACCGGCACGCCCTCCTCCACATAGCCGAGCGAGATGCCCCAGAGCGGCGAGCCGGCCAGAAAGTTCGAGGTGCCGTCGATCGGATCGACGATCCAGTAGCGATCGGCCGTCTCGCCGCCCTCTTCCTCGCCCACGACGGCCTCGCCCGGATAGCGCTCGGCCAGAAGCGCGCGAACGCGCACCTCGATGCCCCGATCGGCCTGCGAGACGAAATCGCGCGGCCCGGCTTTGGTCTCCGTCAGGAGCTGCCTACGATCCGCGAAATGACCCAGCGCCTCGGCGGCGGCGATCTTGACGATCTCGGCGGCCGTGTCGCGGCGCTGAAGCAAAGAAAGGTTCATAGGCGAGCGCTCCGTAGTCCCCGCGCCGCGAGGTAAGCGACGAGGCGCTCGGACTCGTCGGTCTGGATCGCGCCGACGCCGAGGTCGAGAAGCCGCCCCCAAATCGCGTCGGCGTCCTGCCGGGCGGCCGTGTCGTTGAAATCGGTCATATGGGAGACGTCCAGGGTATTGAGCCAAAGCCGCACGCCGAGGGCGCGCGCCGCCTCCATGCCCGCTTCCAGATCCTCCACGCAAGCGGGCATAGCCTCGATCATGAAGGGATTGAGGCGGGCGAAATGCGCGAGGTCTTCGGCAAAGCGACCTTTTTGCGACTTCACCACCGGCATGAAGGGCAAGGGTCCGAAGGCCGAATGGTCGGCGGGCAGGCGCGTCAGATCGGCCGGCGTCAGTTCCGCCTTCACAACGACATCTTCAGCGAAGCCGCCCCGCAGGATTTCTCGCGTCACGGCAGGAAGCTCGGCAGCCGACTTGGTGTCGACATTGACGAGAAGACCGTGGCCTCGCGCTTCTTCCAGCGCTTCCAGAAGCGTGGGCACGCGCTCGTCGGTCAGCGGCGCATCGTCGCCTCCGCCGCTTTCGCGCAGGCGGAGGGCACGAATCGTCGCACTGTCCTGCTCGGCAACCGCGCCCCGGCTTTGGGTGGTGCGATCGAGCGTATCGTCATGAATGACGAGAATCGCGCCGTCTGCGGTTTGACGCGCGTCGATCTCCACCATGCCGACGCCCAGAGCCCCCGCCTCGCGAATGGCGAGAAGCGAATTTTCCGGGGCGCGGACCCAGGAGCCGCGATGGGCGATCACGAGACAATCGGCCGGAGCGAAGTCCAGAACGGGAGAACGAAAAGAAGCGGCGTCGAGGACGGCCGCGGCAGAAACTTGGGTCATGACAAACTCGGGAAAGGGTCCTTGAGCGCAAGAGGCGGCGGCGTCCCTGAGGGCGGACGGGGCTGGCTCGGCTTCGCGCTACCATGGGCATCATGTCACAACGGTGACAAATCGATGATGAATTCCCGACAAAACCCAAACAAGCGGAAGTTGTGCATCCGCGGTATCGTCATACAAACTTCATTTTACTCTCGCCCCGACGCTCATTATTGGACCGCCGCGACGAACGGCAAGATTTCGTCCCCCTTTTATTTCGATCGATAGGGCTCACAATGCTCACGAAAATCTTCGGCGCCGCCAGCGCGCTGGCGCTCTTGGCTGGTTTGACGGGCGCAGCTCAGGCCGAGCCCGTGAAGTTCGAATTCTGGCACGGTCTGTCGGGCGACCTCGGCGACCGCGTGCAGGAAGCCTGCACCAAGTTCAACGCCTCGCAGAAGGACTACGAGATTTCCTGCGTCAGCCAGGGCGGCTACGAGACCAATCTCCAGAACACGATTGCGGCCTACCGCGCCAAGAAGCAGCCCGCGATCACCCAGGTCTATGACGCCGGCACGCTCGACCTCATGCTATCCAGAGCGTTCGTCCCGGCCAAGCAGCTGATGGCCGACAACGGCTACAAGATCGACTGGGATAACTACTTCCCCGGTATCGGGCAGTATTACGCCACGGCGAAGGGCGAGCTCGAGTCTTTCCCGTTCAACTCCTCGACCGCCGTCCTCTATTATAACGGCGACGCCTTCAAGAAGGCCGGCATCACGGAAGCGCCGAAGACCTGGGAGCAGGTTTCGGCTGACGCCAAGAAGCTGAAGGACGCGGGCTACGAATGCCCGATGGCCATCAATTTCGACCCTTGGTTCTCGCTGGACCAGTTCTCGGCCATTCACAACCAGCCCGTCGCCACCAAGGCCAATGGCTATCAGGGTCTCGACGCCGAAGTCGTCTTCAACAAGACGAAGGTGGTCGACGAAATCAAGTTCTGGAAGAAGCAGGTCGACGACAAGCTCTTCGTCGTGAAGACCAAGCAGCTCGGCATGGACGCTTTCCCGTCCTTCACCTCGCAGACCTGCCAGATGGCGATGAGCTCGATCGCCGACCATGGCACGGCGGGCAAGACGCTGCCGCAGGGCGTCGAGTGGCATGTCACGATGCTGCCGGCCTTCGAGGGCACCCAGCGCCAGAAGACGCTGGTCGGCGGCGCCTCCCTCTGGGTCATGAAGGATCGCCCCGCAGCCGAGTACAAGGGCGCGGCCGCCTTCCTGAACTTCCTCGCCCAGCCCGACATGGTTGAGTGGTGGTCCACCGTGACCGGCTACATCCCGGTGACCAAGACCGGCTTCGAGGCGATGAAGGCCAGCGGCTTCTACGACAAGCCGCAGTTCAAGGGCCGCGAAATCGCGATCGAAAGCCTGACGCTGACCCCGCCCTCCGAAAACACGCGCGGCATCCGCCTCGGCAACTACACGCAGATCCGCAAGGAATTCTCGACCGCGCTCGAGGCGATCTTCATGCAGAACGCCGACATCCAGAAGAGCCTGGACGAGGCCGCCGACCGCTCGAACACGCTGCTGCGTCGCTTCGAGAAGACCTATGCCGGCCAGACGCTGAACTAAGCCGAACCGCACTTTCCCGCGCCGCCGAAGCCCTCCCCGGCCTCGGCGGCGTTCCTCATCGTGGATATCCGTCATGAAGCGTGTCGTCTTCAAAAGCCGCTGGGTTCCGGTTCTTGCCGCCCTTCCCCAGTTGTTTCTGATCTTCCTGTTCTTCTACTGGCCCGCCGTTTCGGTGCTGAACTGGGCCTTCACGCTGGAGCCGGCCTTCGGCGGCGCAGGCGCGCGTCTTTTCGTCGGCTGGGAGAATTTCCAGGCCGTCTTTTCCGACAGCCAATATTGGAATTCGGTGCGCGTCAGCGTGACCTTCGCGGTTCTGTCGACGGTCATCACGATGGGTCTGGCGCTGGTTCTGGCGCTCGCCGTCGATCGCCAGCTCAAGGGCTCCAAGATTTTCCGCTTCTTCTACATCTGGCCCTACGCGCTGGCCGGACCGGCCGTCGGAACGGCCTTCCTCTTCATCCTCTCGCCCGAGCGGGGGCTGATGGCCATGGTCAATGCCGCCCATCCCGACTTCTGGAATCCGGCCAAATACAATAGCCACGCGATGATCCTGATCGTCACCTGCTTCGTGTGGAAGTGGATCGGCTATTGTTTCATCTTCATGCTGGCGGGCCTTCAGTCGATCCCGCGCAGCCTGACGGAAGCGGCCGCCATGGACGGCTCCGGCCCCTTGCGCCGGGCGCTCGACATCCAAATCCCGCTTCTCTCGCCGACGCTCTTCCTGCTCCTCATCCTGATCGCGACGGAAAGCTTCGTCGGCAAGGACACCTACGGCATCGTGGATCGCACGACCTATGGCGGGCCGAACAACGCCACCAATCTCATGGTCTTCAACATCGTCTCCAAGGCCTTCGAAGGGCTCGACTACTCCGGCGCGGCGGCGCAGAGCCTCATCGTCATCAGCCTGATCATGGTCTTCACCTTCATCCAGTTCCGCTTCATCGAGCGGCGCGTGCATTACCGCTGAGGGCTCGGGACATGATCGAAAAGACCCCCGTCTCCAATCTCATCACCTATGCCATCCTCGTCATGGCGCTGGTCACCGTACTCCTGCCCTTCTGGATCGTCCTTTGCGCTTCGACGCAGACGCTCCAGGAGGTGAACGCCGTGCCCTTCAGCTTCCTGCCCGGCCCGGACGCGCTGAAGAACTATGCCGCCGCCTGGGCCCGCGCCGATCTCGGCAATGCCCTGTTCAACAGCTTCGTCATGGCCGGTGCGGTCACGGCCGGCAAGATCGCGGTTTCGGCGCTCAGCGCCTTCGCCATCGTGTATTTCCGCTCGCGCTGGGGCCTCGTCTTCTTCTGGCTGGTGTTCCTGACGCTGATGCTGCCGCTCGAAGTGCGTGTCGTGCCGACCTACAATATCGCAGCCGACGCATTCCAGCCTTTCCGCCTCTTGATCCAGACGCTGACCGGCATCGAGGTCAGCATCGACTGGAACCTCCTCAACACCTATTCCGGCCTGTCCCTGCCTCTGGTCGCGACGGCCACCGGCACGTTCCTGTTTCGCCAGTTCTTCATGACCGTCCCCGACGAGCTGGCGGAAGCCGCGCGCATGGACGGCTCCGGCCCCTGGCGCTTCTTCGTGGACGTGCTCCTGCCGCTGTCGCGCACCAACATGCTGGCGCTCGCCACGATCCTCTTCGCCGATACGTGGAACCAGTATCTCTGGCCGCGCCTCATGGTGACGGACCCCGCCTACACCACAGCGATGACGGCGCTGCGGGCGCTCCGCCCGGCCGAGAACGGCCTGCCGGAGTGGAACGTCACCAATGCGGGCGCCCTCATCATCGTGCTGCCGCCGCTCATCGTCGTCGCCGTCTTGCAGCGCTGGTTCGTGCGCGGCCTCATCGCAACCGAGAAATAAGGAAGAGTCCGATGGCACGGATCGATATCCGCAATCTTCAGAAGTCCTACAACGCGACGACGCGGACCCTGCACGGCATCGACCTCACCTTCGCGTCCGGCGAGTTCGTCGTGATCCTCGGGCCGTCGGGCTGCGGCAAGTCCACGCTTCTGCGCATGATCGCGGGGCTGGAGGACATCAGCGGCGGCGAAATCGCCATCGACGGGCGCGTGGTGAACAAGCTGGAGCCGCGCGAGCGCGGCTGCGCCATGGTGTTCCAGAACTACGCGCTCTATCCGCATATGAGCGTCGCCGATAATATCGGCTATGCCTTGAAAGTGGCCGGCGTTCCCAAGGAAGAGCGCCAGCGGCGTATCCGCGAGACGGCGGCGATCGTGGGCCTTGCCGACTATCTCGACCGCAAGCCGGCGGCGCTCTCGGGCGGCCAGCGCCAGCGCGTCGCCATGGGCCGCGCCATCATCCGCGAGCCGCGCGTCTTCCTGTTCGACGAGCCCTTGTCGAATCTCGATGCCAAGCTGCGCGTCACCATGCGCGCCGAAATCCGCAAGCTGCACAAGCGCCTGTCCGCGACCTCGGTCTTCGTCACGCATGATCAGGTCGAGGCGATGACGCTGGCGGACCGGCTCGTCGTCATGAATGGCGGCCATGTCGAGCAGGTCGGAACGCCCGCCGAGATCTACGAGCAGCCGGCCTCGCGTTTCGTCGCGAGCTTCATCGGCTCGCCGCCCATGACGCTGCTGCCGGGCGAGCTTGAGGCCGACGACGCCTTTCGCCTGACCAACGGCTACCGCCTGCCCCTGCCCGTGGGCTCGCGCGTCGGCTTGGGGTCGAAGCGCGTCGAAATCGGCATTCGGCCCGAACATGCGATCCTGACGCGGCGCGGCGCGCCGGGCAGCGCAGACGCGGTGGTCGATTTCATCGAGGAACTCGGCGCTTCGCGTGTCGTCTATGCCGAGCTCGGCGGCGTGCTCTTCGCCGTGACGGCGACGGAGGCGCTGTCCGTGGCGCCGGGCGACGCGATCGGCCTCCTGTTGCCGGCCGACCGGCTTCATGCTTTCGACGCGGACAGCGGCGCACGCATAGAGTTGCAACGCGAGCGAGCCCTTCAGCCGGCCTGACCAGCCTTATCCCGCCCGCGCACGCCCTCGATCAGCGGCCGCGCGCGGGCGATCTCTTCGGCGAGATGGTCCATCAGGGCGCGCACGCGCGGCACTTGGCGCAAGTCAGCATGGGTCAGGAGCCAGAGATCGGTCGCAAAGCGTTCGTCCGGCGCGTCCAGCCGGCGCAGCGCGGGGCGCGCGTCCGCGACGAAACAGGGGAGATAGCCGACCCCCAGCCCGGCCTCCAAAGCCTCGGCCATACCGAGCACGGAGTTGACGCGGTATCCGACGCCCTCCGGCCCGGCTTCGTTCAGGACATGACGCACCACTTTCATCGGGCTCATCGCCTCGCCCAAGGCCACCCATCGACGCGGGCCGGGCGCATCTTCGGCGGGGCCATAGAGCGCCCAGGCGATACGCGCCGCCTTGCGCCCGACGAGATTGGGCGGCGGATTGTCGGTGGCGCGGATCGCGACATCGGCATCGCGCTTCGACAGATTGAGCGCCGGATTGCCGAGCACGATGTCGAGCCGCACCGAGGGGCAGGCCGCGAGAAAGCTTGCGAAGATCGGCGTCAGAAGATGGACCAGAAGCGAGTCGTTGGTGGTGACGCGCACCTCGCCCGAGGGCAGCGGCTCGCGGCCGGCGAGGCGCAGCGCGACGGCATCCACCTCCTCGCCCAGACGCGCGGCAAGAGCGGCGATCTCCGCCCCGGCCTGGGTCGGCTCCAGCCGCGCCTTGTTGCGCTCGAACAGCGCGCAGCCGAGCGCGGCTTCGATCCCCTTCAGCCGGCGGAAAACGGTGGAATGCGCCGTGCCCAGTCGCTCGGCCGCGGCCGGCAGCGTGCCGGCTTCGGCCACGGCCCGGATCAGGCGGAAATCGTCCCAGCTCAGGCTTTCGAAACCGCTCATATATCCCTTCCGCAATTCAAGCATTGCATCGACGCAATCCATAGACCCCTTATGGCTTTGCGTCATTGCGATTATGTTGGCTTCAGAAATTGAACGAGGGCAACGATCATGAGCGAGCACGGCATTCATCACGTCACGGCCATCGCCGGTCCGGCCAGCCGCAATGTCGGCTTCTACACGAAGACGCTCGGGCTGCGCCTCGTGAAGAAGACGGTGAACTTCGACGATCCCGGCACGTGGCATCTCTATTACGGCGACGAGGCGGGATCACCCGGCACGATCCTGACCTTCTTTCCGTGGGAGCATGTCGCGCCTGGACGGCTCGGCGTCGGCGAGACGCAGGAAACCGTTTTCCGCGTGCCGGAGGGCTCGATCGGCTATTGGACGCATCGCTTCATCGAAAGGGGCGTCGCCTTCGAGCCGATCGAGAAGCGCTTCGGCGAGACGGTCCTGTCCTTCCGCGACCCGGACGGAATGCGCCTCGCCCTCGTCGCCGTTCCCGGTGCCGAGAAAGAGCCGGCCTGGAGCGCGGGCGACATCGCGCCCGACCACGCCATTCGCGGCTTCCATTCCGTGAGCCTGCTTCTGGAGGAAGCCGCGCCCACGGGCGCGGTGCTGACGGATGTTCTGGGCTTCCGGCAGGGCGCGAGCGAGGGTTCGATCACGCGCTTCGAAGTACCGGGGGCGAGTGTCGGCGGCATCGTGGACATTCGCGCCGTCGGCGGCTTTCTCAAGCCGCGCGCTGGCGGCGGGTCGGTGCATCACGTCGCCTTCCGGGCGGCCGACGACGCCGAGGAGATGGCCATGGCGCAAAAGCTCCATGACAACCACGGCATCCAGACGACCGAGCAGCGGGACCGCAACTACTTCCGCTCGATCTACTTCCGTGAGCCGGGCCATGTCCTGTTCGAGATCGCGACCGACCAGCCCGGCTTTGCCGTGGACGAGCCGGTGAACGATCTGGGCGGCACGCTCAAGCTGCCGGACTTCCTGGAAGCGCAGCGCGGCCGGATCGAGCAGGTTTTGCCCTCGCTGGCCGAGCCGGCCTGACCGCCCGAAGGCGGGACGCGTTGCGCCCCGCCTCTCCCAACCCCACCGGAGACAGAGCCATGGACCTTCCGCGCAACGATCTCTCGATGATCCACCGCTTCATTCCCGCGACCGTGGAGGGCGCGACGCCGCTTCTCCTGCTGCATGGCACGGGCGGCGACGAAAGCGACCTCTTAGGGCTTGGCGGTCTCCTGTCGCCGGGGGCGGCGCTTCTGTCGCCGCGCGGGCAGGTTCTGGAAAACGGGATGCCGCGCTTCTTTCGCCGGCTTGCGGAGGGCGTGTTCGACGAGGCGGACCTGCGCCAGCGCGCGCTGGAACTCGGCGCTTTCGTGGAAGAAGCGCGGGAGCGCCATGGCATGGCCCGTCCTGTCGCGGTGGGCTTCTCCAATGGCGCGAATGTGGCGTCCGCGCTGATGATGCTCGACCAGACGAGGCTGGCCGGCGCGATCCTGATCCGCGCCATGGTGCCCTTTGCCGAGCCGCCTGCCTTCGATCTCGGTGGTGCCCCGGTGCTTCTTCTGTCGGGGGGCATGGACCCGATCGTGCCGGCCGACAATGCCGCCCGTCTGGCGCGCCAGCTTCAGGAGGGCGGAGCGAGGCTTACTCATGAGGTGCTGCCGACCGGTCACGGCCTCGGCCAGATGGACCTCGTCATCGCGCGCGAATGGCTCGCCGCCTCGTTCGCTTGAACCTCGGAAGGCCGGCCTTGCGACGCGATCACATCTCGCCGACGGGCCGGCCCTTGGCACGATAGGTCTCGACATCGACCTCCACCCGGCGCAGCGCCACGTCCTCCGGGTGCGGGCTCTGGCGAAAGCCGAGTTCCTCCGCCATGGCCAGCATGGCCCGGTTTTCGCCCAGCACCTCGCCATAGACGCGCGAGAGACCGCGCCGGCGCGCATAGTCGAGGATCGTTTCCATCAGAAGCCAGCCGAGACCGCGCCCCTTCTGGTCGGAGCGGACCATGATGCCGAACTCGGCCTTCTTCTCGTCGGGGTCAGACACGAGACGCGCGACGCCCAGGATATCGCCCTCCGCCTCTCCCGCGCGGGTGGCGACGAAGGCCATCTCGCGGCGATAATCGATCTGGGTCAGGCGCGCGGCGAAGGCATGGCCGATCCGCTTCATGGGCGCGAAGAAGCGCAGCCGCACATCTTCGGCGTCGGAGCGCGCGATCATCTCCACGATCCCCGGCTCGTCCTCCGGCCGGATCGGGCGCAGGAAGAAGCTCGACCCCGAGCGGGAATGCGCCACATGCTCCAGCTCGTTGGGATAGGGCCGAATGGCGAAGCGCGAGCGCGGCGCGCCGGTCGTGGTGCGCAAGACGACCCGCGCGTCGAGCGCGATGACCCCGGCCTCGTCCACCAGAAGCGGGTTGATGTCGAGTTCGGCGATCTCGTCGAAATCGGCGATGAGCTGGGACAGCTTGACGAGCGTCGCCGCCACGGCATCGCTGTCGGCCGCGGGCCAGTCGCGATAGCCCTTCATCAGACGCGAGACCTTCGTGCGTCCGATCATGTCATGGGCGAGCGGCAGGTTCAGCGGCGGCAGGCCGATGGCGCGATCGGCGATGACCTCCGCCGCCGTGCCACCCTGCCCCACTAGAAGCACCGGGCCGAACAGCGCATTCGTGCCGACGCCGAGGATCAGTTCATGCGCGCGCGGGCGCTGGATCATCGCCTGCACGGTGAAGCCTTCGATCCGCGCGCCGGGATGGCGCTCGGCCACGAGCTTCAGCATATGTTCGCCGGCTTCGCGCACCATCTCGGGCGTGTCGAGTTCGAGCCGAACGCCGCCCACATCGGACTTGTGGGCGATGTCCTGAGACAGGATCTTCAGCGCGACCGGAAAGCCGATAGCGCCCGCCAGCGCCGCCGCCTCGTCCGGGCTGTGGGCGATCTGGGTTTGCACGACGGGAATGCCGTAGGCGGAGAGCAGCGTCTTGGCCTCGGGCTCGGTCAGGACGCTGCGCCCCTCCCCGGCCGCCCGGGACAGCACCGCCCGCGCCTTCGCACCATCGGCCGCGCCCGGCTGGATGGCCGGCGGCGTCTGCATCAGAAGGTCCTGATTGCGGCGATAATTGACGAGCTGCATGAAGGCGCGCACGGACTCGTCCGGCGTCTGATAGGTTGGGATGCCGCGCGCCGCGAAGAGGCGGCGGGACTCACGCGCCGCGCGCTCGCCGAGCCAGCAGGTCAGAACCGGCGCGCCGCGCCGTGCCTTGGCGCTCGCCACCGTCGCCTCTGCCGCGCCCCGCCCGTCCGCCAGCGCCTGCGGCGTGTTCATGACGAGAACCGCATCCTGCCCGGGATCGTCGAGCAACGTTTCGAGCGCTTGGCCGTAAAGGCTGCCAGATGCGTCGCGCGGGATATTGACGAAGCGCGGATCGCTCTCGTCCGGCCGCGTGAAACGCGCGAGCTTCGCCATCGTCTCGGGCGAGAGATCGGCCAGCTGGCCGCCGAGATCGCTCAAGGCATCGGCCGCCAGAAGGCCCGCACCGCCGCCATTGGTCAAAATCGCCAGCCGGTTCCCCTTGGGACGGATGGCGGAGGCGAGCGTTCCGACCGCTTCGAACAGTTCGCGCAGCGAATCGACGCGCAACATGCCGGCGCGCCGCAAGGCGGCATCATAGACCGCATCCTCATCGGCCAGCGCCCGCGAATGGGAATGCGACGCAGACGGGCCCGCGACCGCCGCCGAGCGGCCGGCCTTGATGACCACCACCGGCTTGGCACGGGCGGCGATGCGCGCCGCCGTCATGAATTTCGGCGCGTCGGTGATGTCCTCGATATGGAGAAGGATGGCGCGCGTCTTCGTATCCAGCGCGAGATAATCGAGGAGATCGCCGATATCGACGTCGCACATGTCACCGGTTGAGACGACATGCGAAAAGCCGATCTCGCGCACATCGGCCCAATCCAGCACCGCCGTCGCGATGGAGTCGGACTGGCTGACAAAGGCGATGTCGCCGGCGCGCGGCGTCAGATGCGCGAAGCTGGCATTGACGCCGATGCCGGGCGACATCACGCCTATACAGTTCGGCCCGACGATGCGCAGCCGATGCGGCTTGGCAGCATTGAGCAGCCCTTGCCGGAGGACAGGATCGGCAAAGCCGGTGGAGATGACCACAGCCGCGCGGCAACCGCGCCGACCGAGTTCGTCGATGATATTAGCCACGCTCGGGGCCGGGGTCGCGATCACCGCGAGATCGGGTGTGATCGGCAGGTCGGCGACCGAGCGGAAGTTGACCGAGGATCGGATCGCCTGCTCGTGCGGATTGACCGGCATGACCGGGCCGACAAAGCCCGATCCGAAGAGATTGCGCGCCAGAACCGCCCCGACCGAGCCCTCACGATTGCTCGCGCCGATCAGCGCGATGGCCTTGGGTTCGAACACGGCATCGAGATTGCTGATGGTCATGACGGCCTCTGGAGCCCGGCGTGATGCCGGCGGAACGGAGCGCCCGTCAGCGTGTGGCGAGGGCGAAGATGAGGCCGCCGATCAGAACGAAGGCGGCGAGAAAGCCCATGAGGCGAATCATGCCCGTCGCTTCATTGCCGCCGACGATGATGCGCCAGACGCGCAGCAGCGGATCGTTCTGGGCCTTGAGACTGTCCATGATGCTGAAACTCCTGATGGCGGGCGTTGAGCCCTTGAAGACATGCTGGCCCGAGCGGCCGGTTCCTGCAACCGATGCGGCCCGAACCAGCGCCGCGAAAGCATGGACATGCCCGAAAGGCCAGCGCTGCGAAAGCGCGATCACGCAGCGCCAGACCTGCGGGTCAGGGCTCCAACCGCCCTTGGAGGCGATAGACGATCCCGTCCGGCTGGAAGTCGGTCTCGGCGCGGCCGTTGAAATAGCCGGGAACGACGCGCTCAGTAAGCCGTGTGCCGAAACCCTTGCGGCTTAGCGGCTTGACCTCGGGCCCGTTTTCCTCGCGCCATTCGAAATGGAACTCGCCCTCGGGCGAGACATGCCACCCAACTTTGACACAGCCTTCGTCCACTGACAGCGCGCCGTATTTCACGGCATTGGTCGCCAGTTCGTGCAGCGCCAGCGCCACGCCCATGGCCTGCTGGGCCGACAGGTCGAGCGTGTCGCCGGAGACGATGAAACGGCCGCTGCGATCGACATGGGGTTCGATCGCCGCATCGACGGCGGCGCGAAGGTCCGCGATCGTCCAGTCCGTCGCCGTCAGCATGTCCTGCGCCCGGCCGAGGGCCTGGATGCGGGCGGAGGCGACCTGCGTCGCCTCCTCGATCGAGGTGGAATGCCTTAGGCTCTGCGTCACCACGGCCTGAACCATGGCGAGCGTGTTCTTCATCCGGTGTGAGAGTTCGCGTTGCAAGACGCGGCGCTGGCGCTCGCCCTCTTCCTGCCGGGCGAGACTGTCCGACAGGTTGCGGTTCAGCTCTTCCAGCTCCTGGCGCTCGCGCATGAGTCGCGTCGTCTCGGTCACGATATTCAGCGCGCCGGCGATCTGCCCATGGTCGTTGAAGAGCGGGCTATAGGAGAAGGACCAATAGGTTTCTTCGGGATAGCCGTTCCGCGTCACGGTCAGCGGCAGGTCTTCCGCCCATGTGCCCTGGCCGGCCAGCGCCTGCTTGAGATAGGGCATGACGTCCTCGGAAACGTCGGCCCAAAGTACGCTGAAAGGCTTGCCGATCGCACCATCCGCCCGCGCGCCGAGCATCGGCAGATAGGCCTCGTTGTGAAACTGGAGAAGATCCGGCCCCCACCAGAGGCACATGGGCTGTTTCGACGCCAGAACGGTGCGCAGCACGGCGCGAAGCGTGAAAGGCCAGCCCTCGATCGGGCCGAGCGATGATCCGGCCCAATCGACGGAGCGAATGGCGTCCCACATCACGCCCTGTTCCTGCAAAGGGTCCGTCCCTTTCCGATCCGCCGTGATCGGCTCGCTCCACGTCATATCTGCTTCTGTCCCCCCTGGCCCGAAGCCTGCACCGGCGCGCGGGATGCCACGACACTGTCATAGCAGCGCATATGAAGCACAACCGCACAAGTTTCCACGAAGCCCACGAACTTCACGTTCACCGGCTAAAGATACAAACTCAGGTTGCGATTCACAATCTGTCAGACCACACCGATCCTCAGGAGATCGTGCAAATGCAGGATACCGACCGGCAGGTCGGCTTCCACCACCATCAACGCGGTAATGTTGGAGGAATTGAGAATATCGAGCGCCTTCACGGCCAAAGTATCCGGCCGGATCGTCTTGGGCGAGCGCGTCATCACCTCGTCCACCGTGCGCAGGAGAAGGTCGGGCGCCAGATGACGGCGCAGGTCGCCGTCCGTGATGATGCCGAGCAAACGCCCTTCATCATTCACCACCGCGACGCAGCCGAAGCCTTTGCGCGAGATCGCCAGGATCGCTTCCGACATGAGCGCGCCTGAAGCGATCAGCGGCATGGCCTCGCCGCGATGCATGATGTCTCCGACATGGGTCAGGATCGCGCCGAGCTTGCCACCGGGATGGAAGACGCGGAAATCGCTCGGCGAAAAGCCACGCGCTTCCAGAAGCGCGATCGCCAACGCATCGCCCAGCGCCAGTTGCGTCAGCGCCGAGGTGGTGGGCGCAAGCCCATGTGGACAGGCTTCCTCGGCGGGCGGCAGCAGGAGAACCACATCGGCCTCACGCCCCAGCGAAGATTCGGGGGCGGCGGTCATGGCGATCAGCGGAATGGAGAAGCGCCTCGTATAGGCGATGACGCTTTTCATCTCCGGGCTTTCGCCCCCCTTGGACAGGGCGAGTACGACATCGCCCGAGGCGATCATGCCGAGATCGCCGTGATTGGCCTCGGCCGCGTGCACGAAGGAGGCGGGGGTGCCGGTGGAGGCGAAGGTCGCGGCGATCTTCGCTCCGATATGGCCGCTCTTGCCGATCCCGGTCACGATCACGCGCCCGGACACGGCGGCGATGCGCGCCAAGGCGTCCTCGAAGGCGGGGCCGAGCGGCCCTTGCAGCGCGGCCGCCAGGGCATGAAGCCCCTCCGCCTCGGTTCCCACCGTGCGAAGGGCGGAGGCGATGCCGGGAGACGCGGACAGGTCGAGCATGAAGAGGGCCATTTCGGATTGTTTGTCCCCTCTCCTACCCTTCGGAACGAGGGAACGCCACCGCAGAGGGGCGGGGAGCGAGTCGGGCCTGGCGTAAGGCCGACTCGCCATAAGAGGCCGACAACCAATTCTTAACCACGCCGATTTACCGTTCGGTCATCATTCTCGCCGCCGGATCGTCCGGCCGTTTCGGGCAGGGAACCGCTCTTTCGATGGCAGTCAGGCTTCGATACCGCGCCGCGGCCTGCGGTCTTCTGGCCGCCTGCACTCTCTCCGCGTACCCAACCCGAGCCATGGCGCAGGAGCCTTCCGGGCCGGAAGAGCAGACCGACCTCGCCGACACGCCAGCGCCCACCGCTCCCCTGAGTGCTGGCGCACGGCTATCATCCGGCCAGCGCCTGACGGCGCCTCCCCTGTCGGGTAGCGAACGGCTCGCACCGCCTCTCTCTTCGAGCGACATTGGCCAGTCGGGTCGGATCGACGATGGGCTCCGCCTGGATGTGGACGCGCTCCGACGCAGCGCGCCGACACCTTCCCTCCCCGACGACACCACCAATCCGGGCCTGTCGAGCCGCGAAAACTTTCGCGACACGCCGGCCCTTCGTACGGGTGATGCCGGGTCCGATACCGCGCAGCCCCGCGCGCCCCGCCGGGCGGCCGAACCCGACGCACCGTCCAGCAATCTGTTTCAATCCATCGGCCCGGTGCGCAGCCTGACGCTGGATGAGATCGGCAATCGCCGCCTGAGCGACGCCTATGCCAGCCTTCGGCGGCTGGCGCCGGGCATCAGGTCGAACGACCCGTTCGCGCCCGTCGGCACGCGGATCGGCTCGTTCATGGGCTATCTCACGCTCGACCAAAGTCTCGGTGCCTCCGATAATCTCACCGCGTCTCGCGACGGGGTGAGCGGCTTCTTCAGCCAGAGCACGCTGACCGGGCGGCTTGTCTCCGACTGGTCGCGCCACGAGGCGGAGTTGAACGTGGCGGCCACCTATCGACGCAACATGTCGGGGCCGGTCAAGGACGAGCCGCAGGTCGATGCCGATGGCCGGGTGCGCATCGACATCTCGCGCGACATGACCGCGGTTCTACGCGGAGCCGTGTCCTTCAGCCGCGAAGACGATTTGACCGTCGGCGCCGTACAGGACGCTGCGGCGCGCGCCGATCGGCTCCGCTATTCCATGAGCGCGGAGCTTCAGAACCGCTTTGGGCGCTTCGACACGGTGACGACGCTTCAAGCGGTGCGGGACGATCTGTCCGACCGGGCACAGCGCACCAATTCGCTGGACGACAGTTTCACGACCTATACGGCCGGCCTGAAGGCGACGCTGGACGAGCGCGCGCCGCTCCATCCCTTTGTCGCGGCCAGCATCGGGCGGCGTGTCTTCGACAAGACGAGCTTTGGCGGGGTCAGCCGCGACAGCGCGATCCCGGCGCTCCGCGGCGGCGTCGGCTTCAGCCGGGGTGAAAAAGTCTCCGGCGAGATCGCGCTGGGCTATGCGTGGAACATTCCGGACGACAACAGCCTGCCCACGATCGGCAGCCCGACGCTGGACGCCCTCCTCGCCTGGTCGCCGCGCCGGGGCACCGACGTCACGCTGCGCGGTACGACCTCGTTCGAGCCGGAGACGACGAGCCTCGACACCGCGACGCTCTATCAGCTCAGCCTCGGCCTGACGCACCGCGCCACCGCGCGGCTGGAAATCAACACCACGCTGATCGCGGGCCTGCGCGAACGACGCACGGTCGCCAACGAATATGTCTATAGCGGCGAGGCCGGCTTCACCTATTGGCTGAACCAGCATCTCGCCCTGACGGGCCTTTATCGCTACGACCGATTCGAAGCCGCCCTGCCCTTCAACAATTACAGCGCCAACACGGTGCGCGTCGGCGTCCGCCTTCAGAATTGAGCGAGCGACGAAACGCGCGTCCAGATACGAAAAAGGGCGCCTCGGCGCCCTTCTCAATTCAGAAGATGGGAAATCCGGCGCTCACTCGGCGGCGCGGCGATCCGTCGCGCGGCGCTCCTGAGGCTCCACCGTCGCCATCAGCTCGTGGAGATTGTCGAAGACCTTGCCGCGAATGTCGTGACGCCACAGGGCGAAGGCGACATTGGCCTGAATGAAGCCTTCCTTCGAGCCGCAGTCGAACGTGCGGCCGGTGAAGGGATGGGCGAAGAAGTCCTGGCTCTTGGCCAGCTTCAACATGCCGTCGGTCAGCTGGATCTCGTTGCCCGCGCCCTTTTCCTGGGTGGAGAGAATGTCGAAGATCTCGGGCTGAAGAATGTAGCGGCCGGAAATGAAGAAGTTCGAAGGCGCTTCCTCGTTCTTCGGCTTCTCGACCATGCCGTCGACCTTGAAGCCGGTGCCGACATCGGCGCCCTTGCCGACGATGCCGTATTTATGGGCTTCGGACGGGTCGCACTGTTCGACGGAGATGACGTTGCCGCCGGTCTGCTCGTAAAGCTCGACCATCTTCTTCAGGCAGCCCTCTTCGGACTGCATGATCATGTCGGGCAGAAGCAGCGCGAAAGGCTCGGGACCGACGAGATCGCGCGCGCACCAGACCGCATGGCCGAGGCCGAGCGGCGCCTGCTGGCGCGTGAAGCTCGCCGTGCCGGCTTTGGGCTGAAGGCTGTCGAGCAGCTGCAGCTCGACCTTCTTGTTGCGCTCGGTCAGCGTATTCTGCAGTTCGACCTGGATATCGAAATAGTCTTCGATGACGCCCTTGTTGCGTCCGGTCACGAAGATCAGATGCTCGATCCCCGCCTGACGGGCCTCATCGACGACATACTGGATAACCGGTCGGTCGACGACCGTCAGCATCTCCTTCGGGATGGCCTTCGTGGCGGGAAGAAACCGCGTTCCCAAGCCGGCGACCGGGAATACGGCCTTTCTGACCTTGCGCATGCACTAATCCTTCCAACCGCTGGATTCGGGTTAACCCATAAATCACGAAAGCATGACCTGTCGACAAGCAACATGCGACGCCGCGTTTTAGCCCCAGAAACATGGGAAATTCTGGTGGCGCTACGATCTCTTCAGCATTTCGTGTTCCGTCGTGGTAAACGTAACGTTTACATCCTGAACCTAAGCTGAAGGCCATAGCACACGACCAGTCCGACGAAGGATCATGCCTATGCCTGGACCGATCACCGCCCGCATCGCGCGCCTTGGCGCGGCCACGCTCGTTCTGGCGGGCCTTTTGGCCACGCCTGCCGCCGCCGATCAGGGCTTCCGTAACTGGATCGTCGGTTTCGAGAAGACCGCCGTCGCCAACGGGATCAGCCGCCGCGTCTATGAGCGCGTGTTCGACGGCGTGACCGAGCCCGATCCCGACGTGATCCGCAAGGCGCGCTTCCAGCCCGAGTTCCAGGACAAGATCTGGGACTATCTCGACAACCGCGTGAACGAGGAGTCCGTGGCCGAAGGCCGGCGGATGCTCGTCCAGTACAAGTCCTGGCTGGACCGGATCGAGCAGCGCTTCGGCGTCGATCGCCATATCCTTCTGGCGATCTGGTCGATGGAATCCAACTATGGCCGCATCCTGCAAAGGCAGGACGTGATGAAGAGCGTGCCGCAGGCGCTCGCCACCCTCGCCTACATGGACCCCAAGCGCGCCAAGTTCGCCCGCACCCAGCTTCTGGCCGCGCTCAAGATCGTGCAGGACGGGCATGTCAGCCCCAAGGGACTGACCGGCTCCTGGGCCGGAGCCATGGGCCACACGCAGTTCATACCGACCAGCTATCAGGCCTATGCCGTGGACATGGACGGCAACGGACATCCCGACATCTGGGGTTCGGTGCCGGACGCGCTGGCGACGGCGGCCAATCTCCTGCGCAAGAACGGCTGGCAGAGCGGCAAGAGCTGGGGCTATGAAGTCGTCGCGCCCACGGGCTCCACCAAGCTGGAGCGCGCCGGCAAGAGCCTGGCTCAATGGCAGCAGTTCGGCTTCAAGCGCGTCAGCGGCCGCCCCTTCCCCGCGCCGTCCGACCGGGCCAATCTCCTGATGCCGGCGGGGGCCAACGGCCCGGCCTTCCTGATGACCAAGAACTTCTTCGTCATCAAGCGCTACAACAACGCCGACAAATATGCGCTCGCCGTCGGCCACCTCGCCGATCGCATCGCCGGCTATGGGGCCTTCGCGCATCCTTGGCCGCGCGGCTACGTTCCCTTGTCGATGGAAGAGCGATACGAAGTGCAGCAGCGCCTCACGCAGCATGGCCTGTACGACGGCAAGATCGACGGCAAGATTGGCGACAGCTCCAAATCCGCCATCACCGCCTATCAGCGCCGAGCGGGCATGAACGAGGATGGAAACGCCTCCAAGGCGCTTCTGGAGCTTTTGCGGAGACCATGATCCGATGACGGACGAGCGCAACACGAAGCATCGGGGACGAGCGCGCCTCGCGACCCTCATGGCGCTTGTCGTGGCGGGCTCGTCCGTTCTGCCCGAGATCGCGGCGGCGCAGGAGCGCCGCCGGGGCATCCTGGAAATGCTGTTTGGCGGGCCGCCCCGCTCGCAGCCGTCCTACCGCGTCTATGAGGCGCCGCCGCAACAGCGCATCATCCGCAAGGCCCCGCGCAAGAAGGCGCGCACCGAGGTCGCTCCCAAGCGCAACAATTCGCCCCGCTCGGCCGCGGCAACCGCGGCGGCCGGGGGCGCGGCGGCGGTGGCCGCAAGCGCCAGCACGCCCGTCGCCAAAAGCGAGGCAGCCCGCAACGTCCTCGTGATCGGGGATTTCATGGCGGGGTCGCTCGCCAAGGGGCTGGACGCGGCCTTCGCCACCAACCGCGACATTCGCGTCACGAACCGCGCCGATGGCTCTTCCGGCCTCGTGCGCGAAGACCATCATGATTGGCCCGCCAGCGTGGGCGCCCTGATCGACGAGACGAAAGCCGACCTCGTCGTGGTCATGCTGGGGGCGAACGACCGGCAGGGTTTTCGCGCCACGGAGGGCACGATCGCGCTGCGCAGTCCGGAATGGGCCGACACCTATGAGCAGCGCGCCAAGGCTCTGGCCGAGGCGATCCAAACCAAGAAGAAGCCCTTTCTCTGGGTCGGAATGCCGGCCTTCCAGTCCGACCGCGCGACGGAAGACATGGTCTATCTGAACGATCTGTTCCGCAATGTCGCGCAAGCCCATGGCGGCGATTACGTCGACATCTGGAACGGGTTCACCGATGCCAATGGCAGCTTCGTGACCTCCGGCCCCGACATGGCCGGGCAGACCGTGCGCCTGCGCAATTCCGACGGCATCACGCTGACGGGCGCGGGCCAGGAAAAGCTCGCTTATTTCGTGGAGAAGCCCGTTACCAAAGTGCTCGGCCTGAATGTCGAGGATTTCGTGGCGAGCCTGGGGCCGCAGCAATTGTCCGCCAAGGACCTGCCGGCCGTGGTGGACGCGGCGCTGGCCACGACGACCGCGCCCATCTCCTTTGCCGATCCGCGCTTCGATGGCGGCGACCAGTTGCTCGGCAGCGCTCAGCCGGGCACCGGCGGCCAGGGCTCGCCGCGCGAGAAGCTCGTGCGCGAGGGCGTCGTCTCGGCCGCCGTCGAAGGCCGGGCCGATCAGTTCAACTGGACGGGACGCGGCACCGCCGTCTCCCCCGTGACGCGCGACAATGCGATCGTATTTCGCGGCACGACAAGCCTGGAAGAGCTTCGCCTCCACGGCCCGGAAGCAGGGCCGCCTACCAAGCCCGACGCCCCGGCCGCCACCCCGAAGGCCGGTACACCGGACGTGTCTTCAGTCAATTAAGGGCTGCAGACAAGAGTTCCCAGCCGAGCCAGCCGAAGGATCGCCATGCGATCGCGAGGGGCGAAGCGCCGTCCGTTTGACCGGCAAAGTCCGACCCTCGCGCCGTCCTCACGGTGCAAGTGAGCCTTTCGGCTCGCTCAGACGCGAGCAGCGAAAACCCAGCAAGCGTCCCCACCTGTCGTCTCCCGTTCTCTCCAACAAAAAAGGCCTGCCTCCGTTCGGAAGCGGGCCTTCTGTTGGATCGTGATGTGCCTTCAGCGCGGCAGCGTGGTCGAGCCCATGAGGTCGAGATCGACGGCGCGGGCCGCCTGCCGGCCTTCGCGGATCGCCCAGACCACGAGCGACTGGCCGCGGCGCACGTCGCCGGCGGCATAGAGCTTGTCGACCGAGGTCTTGTAGCCATGGTCGTCCGCCAGCACGGCCACATTGCCGCGTGAATCCGTCTTGGTCTTCAGCGCGTCGCCCGCATCGGCCATGAACCCGTCCATGAACGGGCCGGCAAAGCCGATGGCGATAAAGGCGAGATCGGCCTTGATGACGAACTCGGTGCCGGGGATCGGCTTACGCTTCTCGTCCACCTGCGCGCACTTCACGCCGGTCAGCTGGCCGTCCTCGCCGACGAATTCGAGCGTTGCGACCTGGAACTCGCGCACCGCGCCTTCGGCCTGGGACGAGGAGACGCGCATCTTCGTCGCCCAATAGGGCCAGACTTCGAGCTTGTTCTCGGTCTTGGGCGGCTGCGGGCGAATGTCGAGCTGCGTGACCTTCACCGCGCCCTGACGGAACGCCGTGCCGACACAGTCCGACGCCGTGTCGCCGCCGCCCACGACGACGACATGCTTGGCGCCAGCCCAGATTTCGCCCGCGTTCCAGCCGGCGCTCTCGACCTTTTCGCCGCCGACACGGCGGTTCTGCTGCACGAGATAGGGCATGGCATCATAGATGCCTTCCAGCCCGTTGGTCGGAATGCCCGCCTCACGCGGACGCTCCGCGCCGCCGCAATAGACGACGGCATCGAATTCGGCCTGAAGGTCGGCCAGCGTCTTGTCCTTGCCGACATCGACGCCGCAATGGAAGGTGACGCCCTCGCCCTGCATCTGCTCGACGCGGCGGTCGATCCAGTGCTTCTCCATCTTGAAGTCGGGAATGCCGTAGCGCAGGAGACCGCCCGGCCGCGACTCGCGCTCGAACACATGGACCTCATGGCCCGCGCGCCCAAGCTGCTGGGCCGCCGCCATGCCGGCCGGGCCGGAGCCGATCACGGCGACGCGCTTGTCTGTCTGCGTCTCGGCGGGCTGCGGCTGGATGAGGCCGAGCTTATAGGCCTGATCGGCGATCGCCTGTTCCACCGTCTTGATGGCGACCGGCACGTCTTCCAGATTCAGCGTGCAGGCTTCCTCGCAGGGCGCGGGGCAGATGCGGCCGGTGAATTCGGGGAAATTGTTGGTGGAATGCAGGTTGCGGATCGCCGCTTCCCAGTCGCCGGAATAGACGAGATCGTTCCAGTCCGGGATCTGGTTGTGCACGGGGCAGCCCGTCGGCCCATGGCAGAAGGGAATGCCGCAATCCATGCAGCGCGCCGCCTGCTTGCCGACTTCCTCTTCCGACATGGGCAGCGTGAATTCGCGGAAATGGCGAATGCGGTCGGACGCCGGCTGATATTTCGCCGTCTGGCGGTCGATCTCGAGAAAGCCCGTCACCTTGCCCATTTGCCCCTCCGTCTTAAGTTCCGCCGCACGATCCTGGCGGCAGCAGACCGCAGCGCCCTGTCGGCTCGCCCGGTTGCCGGGCCGGCTTCGACATGCGCCGCCTTATACCAAAATTCGCGAAAATAGAACGCGTCCAAACTTCGCGAGCGATTGCCGGCCGCCCGCTGCCCCGAGCCGCCTCCCGCCGATCGGCGACGAGAGGGTGGATCAGGGACGGAGATACCGGCGTCTTATCCAGAAGGCGGCCCCGAGTGTTGCGCCGAGGATGACGGCCGGCGCCGGAAGAACCCGTTCGCCAACCACATCCCTGCCGGAATGGCGAAGGCGATCAATGCCGCCATTCGCCAACCGTATCGTCGCCTCGCCTGGGGCCATACGCCGCCTTACTCGGCGGCGACGCCCATGCGAGCCCGCTCCATTTCGAGAAGGGCGCGGCGGTACTCGACCGGCATGACCTTCACGAATTTCGGGCGGTAGGTCTCCCAATGATCCAGCATCTCCTTGGCCCGGGTCGAGCCGGTATAGTGGAGATGGTTGGAGATCAGCTTGTAGAGACGCTCGTCATCATGGCCCGTCATGTTCGAGGACACGTCGACCCGGCCCTTGTGCTGGAGATCGCCGCCATGGTGATGCAGCTTCTCCAGGAGGTCGTCTTCCTCCGGCACCGGCTCCAGCTCGACCATGGCCATGTTGCAGCGGTTCGCGAAGTTGCCTTCGGGATCGTAGACATAGGCGATGCCGCCCGACATGCCGGCCGCGAAGTTGCGGCCCGTATGCCCGAGGATCACCACCACGCCGCCGGTCATGTATTCGCAGCCATGGTCGCCCACGCCCTCGACCACCGCGATGGCACCCGAGTTGCGCACGGCAAAACGCTCGCCCGCCACGCCCCGGAAGTAGCACTCGCCGGCGATCGCACCGTAGAGCACCGTGTTGCCGACGATGATCGACTCTTCGGGTACGATGCGCGTGTTCTCGCGCGGGCGCACGATGATCTTGCCGCCCGAGAGACCCTTGCCGACATAGTCGTTGCCGTCGCCCACGAGATCGAAGGTGATGCCGCGCGACAGAAACGCCGCGAAGCTCTGTCCCGCCGTGCCCTTGAGCTTGACCGAGATCGTGTCGTCCGCGAGTCCCTTGTGGCCGAAGCGCTTGGCGACTTCGCCCGCCAGCATCGCGCCGGCCGAGCGATCGACATTGGAAATGTCGGTCTCGATGCGCACCTGTTGGCGTATTTCGAGCGCGACCTTGGCCTGCTCGATCAGCTTGCGATCGAGCACGTCGGCGATCGGATGCTCCTGACGGCGCGTCCAGAGCGTTTCCTCGACCGGCGCGTCCGGCTTGTGGAACAGGCGCGAGAAATCGAGCCCCCTCGCCTTCCAGTGATCCACCATCTCGCGCTTGTCGAGCCGCTCGGAGCGGCCGATCAGCTCGGCCAGCGAGCGCACGCCCATGGCCGCGAGGATCTCGCGAACCTCTTCCGCCACGAAGAAGAAGAAGTTGATGACGTGCTCGGGCGTGCCCTTGAAGCGCTTACGCAGAACTGGGTCCTGCGTCGCCACGCCCACCGGGCAGGTGTTGAGGTGGCACTTGCGCATCATGATGCAGCCGGCCGCGATCAGCGGACCGGTCGAGAAGCCGAACTCGTCCGCGCCCAGCAGCGCGCCGATCACCACGTCGCGGCCCGTGCGCAACCCACCATCGACCTGCAGCGCGATGCGCGAGCGGAGCCCGTTGAGCACCAGCGTCTGCTGCGTTTCTGCCAGGCCCATCTCCCACGGGGAGCCGGCATGCTTGATCGAGGTCAGCGGCGAAGCGCCGGTGCCGCCGTCGAAGCCGGACACGATGATATGGTCGGCGCGCGCCTTGGCGACACCGGCCGCCACCGTGCCGACGCCCACTTCCGACACGAGCTTGACCGAGATCGCGGCTTCCGGGTTGACGTTCTTCAGGTCGAAGATCAGCTGCGCCAGATCCTCGATCGAGTAGATGTCGTGATGAGGCGGCGGCGAGATCAGGCCGACGCCCGGCGTCGAGTGGCGCGTCTTGGCGATCGTCGCGTCCACCTTGTGACCGGGCAGCTGACCGCCTTCGCCGGGCTTGGCGCCCTGCGCGACCTTGATCTGCAGCATGTCGGCATTGACCAGATAGTCGGTCGTCACGCCGAAGCGGCCGGAGGCGATCTGCTTGATCGCAGAGCGCTCGGGGTTCACGTCGCCATTGGGCAGACGCGCGTAACGATCGGGCTCCTCGCCGCCCTCGCCCGTGTTCGACTTGCCACCGATCCGGTTCATGGCGACGGCGAGCGTCGCATGAGCCTCGCGCGAGATGGAGCCGAAGCTCATCGCGCCCGTCGAGAAGCGACGCACGATATCGGCCGCCGATTCCACCTCTTCGAGCGGCACGGGCTGCAGGCCGAGGTCTTCGGCCATACGGATCTTGAACAGGCCGCGAATGGTCGAGCTGGCGACGGCCGCGCCGTTCACCATCCCGGCATATTCCTTATAGGTCGCATAGGAGTCGAGACGCACGGCATGTTGCAGCGCGGCCACGACATCGGGCGACCAGACATGGGCCTCGCCGCGCATCCGGTAGGCGTATTCGCCGCCGACCTCGAGCGAGCGGGCGAGCACCGGATCGGCCGAGAAGGCGCGCATATGGCGCTCCACCGTCTCGCGGGCGATTTCCTCCAGGCCGACACCCTCGATCGTGGTCGAGGTGCCGAAGAAGAACTGCCTGACGAAATCGGACTTGAGGCCGATAGCGTCGAAGATCTGAGCGCCGCAATAGGACTGGTAGGTCGAGATGCCCATCTTGGACATGACCTTGAGCAGGCCCTTGCCCACCGACTTGATGAAACGGCCGACCACTTCCTTGGCATCGACTTCCGGGGGGAAATCGCCGCGCTCATGCATGGCGAGCAGCGTGTCGAAGGCGAGATAGGGATTGATCGCTTCGGCGCCGAAGCCGGCAAGGCAGGCGAAGTGATGCACTTCGCGCGGTTCGCCCGATTCCACGACGAGGCCGGCCGCCGTGCGAAGCCCCTTGCGGATCAGATGATGATGCACGGCCGCCGTCGCCAGAAGCGCCGGGATCGGAATGCGATCGGGGCCCATCTGCCGGTCGGACAGGACGATGATGTTGTAGCCGCCGACGACCGCCGCCTCGGCTCGCTCGCACAGCCGCTCCAGCGCACCCGACATGCCGGCCGCGCCCTGCTCGGTCGGATAGGTCGTGTCGAGCGTCTTGGTGTCGAAGCGATCTTCCGTGTGACCGATGGTGCGGATCTTTTCCAGATCGCCATTGGTCAGGATCGGCTGACGCACTTCGAGCCGCTTGCGGCGCGAGGTCCCTTCGAGGTCGAAGATGTTGGGCCGGGGTCCGATGAAGGACACCAGACTCATCACCAGCTCTTCGCGGATCGGGTCGATCGGCGGGTTGGTGACCTGTGCGAAGTTCTGCTTGAAATAGGTGTAGAGCAGCTTCGACTTCTCGGACATGGCCGAGATCGGCGTATCCGTGCCCATCGAGCCGACGGCCTCCTGGCCGGTCGTGGCCATGGGCGCCATCAGGATACGCGTATCTTCCTGGCTGTAGCCGAAGGCCTGCTGACGGTCGAGCAGCGACACGTCGGCGCGCGAGGCGCGGGGCGCCACGGGCTTCAGGTCTTCGAGGATCAGCTGCGTCGACTTCAGCCAGTCGCGATAGGGATTGGCCGACGCGATTTCGCCCTTCACCTCCTCGTCGGAGATGATACGGCCCTTTTCGAGGTCGATCAGCAACATGCGGCCCGGCTGGAGCCGCCACTTCTTGACGATGCGCTCTTCGGCGACTTCTAGCGTGCCCGCTTCCGAGGCGAGGATGACGAGATCGTCGTCCGTCACGACATAGCGTGCCGGACGCAGGCCGTTGCGGTCCAGCGTCGCGCCGATCTGCCGACCGTCGGTGAAGCACACGGCGGCCGGGCCGTCCCACGGCTCCATGAGCGCGGCATGATACTCGTAGAAGGCCTTGCGCTCCGGGCTCATTTCCTTGTTGCCCGACCAGGCTTCCGGGATGAGCATCATCATCGCATGGGCGAGCGTGTAGCCGCCCTGCGTCAGGAGTTCGAGCGCGTTGTCGAAGCAGGCCGTATCGGACTGACCCTCGTAGGAAATCGGCCAGAGCTTGGAAATGTCGTTGCCGAACAGCTCCGAATCGACCGAGGCCTGACGGGCCGCCATCCAGTTGACGTTGCCGCGCAGCGTGTTGATCTCGCCGTTATGGGCCACCATCCGGTAGGGATGGGCGAGGCGCCAGGACGGGAACGTGTTGGTGGAGAAGCGCTGGTGCACGAGGGCGAGCGCGGATTCGAAGCGCTCGTCCTTCAGGTCGCGATAATAGGCGCCGACCTGATAGCTCAGGAACATGCCCTTGTAGACGATGGTGCGCGAGGACAGCGACACAACGTAGAAGTCGGTATCGACGGACTGTGCCTCGTTGTAGACGCGGTTCGAGACGACCTTGCGGATGATGTAGAGCTTGCGCTCGAACTCGTCGTCCGTCTGCGCCGAAGCCGGGCGGCCGATGAAGATCTGCCGGTGCATCGGCTCGGTGGCCGCGATCTCCGGCGCCTTGGACAACGAGGCATTGTCGACGGGCACTTCGCGCCAGCCGAGGACGACGCAGCCTTCTTCCTGCACGGCCTGTTCGAACAGCGACTTGAAATGCAGCCGGCGCGCTTCGTCCTGCGGCATGAAGACGAAGCCGACACCATACTGGCCCGCCTCGGGCAATTCGACGCCCTGGCTCGCCATCTCGGCCTTGAAGAAGCCATGCGGAATCTGCACGAGCATGCCCGCGCCGTCACCCATCAGCGGATCGGCGCCGACGGCCCCGCGATGCTCCAGATTGTGGAGGATCGTCAGACCCTTTTCGACGATCGAGTGGGACTTCACATTCTTCATATGCGCGATGAAGCCGACGCCGCAGGCATCGTGCTCCTTGGTCGGGTCGTAGAGACCCTGCGCGGCCGGGAGCGTTCGGGGTTTGACGGTCGCGATCTGAGTGTTCGCGGCCTTCATGGCCTCGCTCTCGATCATGGATGGCGTCGTCGTCATCGCGTCACGTCTCCCTATCTCGAACCGCGCCCCGAAGGCGGGTTCCAACTCCGGGCAGGCCACGAGGCGCGGCCGGTCTGAACCGCCACGCCCCTAAGGCATTCCCGTTTCGATCGAAGCCCGAAGGGCCTCATGTTCAAAGCCCCGCGATCCGTCGGGGTTCGGCATTGCGACCCGAAGGTCGGCAATTTAGGTCAGCATTGCTGCCATATATCAGACTTATTGCAGCTTCTTTGGATTTTTTCAAGAGTGCTTCTAACGCGTTGACGCGCAGGTTTGAAGCGCGCAAGGGCAGAAGCTCGGTCGATAATGCCGGAAAGGCTCTCATGATCTTTGCTTCCGACAATTGGTCCGGCGCTCATCCGGCCATCTCCGCCGCCCTTTCCACGCATGGCGCGGGCATGGCTGC
Organism: Aureimonas sp. D3; assembly: GCF_001463805.1. NCBI lineage: Bacteria > Pseudomonadati > Pseudomonadota > Alphaproteobacteria > Hyphomicrobiales > Aurantimonadaceae > Aureimonas > Aureimonas sp. D3. The sequence goes on from NZ_BBWM01000029.1 coordinate 60,903, forward strand.
CGCCTACGGCTCCAGCGATCTCGACAAGGCGGTGGAGCAGCGCTTCAACGAGATTTTCGAGCGCGAGGTCGCGGTCTTCTTCGTCGGCACGGGAACGGCCGCGAACTCTTTGAGCTTTGCCGCCGTGAACCGTCCCGGCGGCGTCGTCATGTGCCACCGCGAGGCGCATGTGGTGGAAGACGAATGCGGCGCGCCGGAATTCTTCACGCATGGCGCACGCATGGCCCCGGTGGACGGAGCCTTCGGCCGGATCGATCCGGCGCAGCTGCGCCATGAGCTCGCCCGCTTCCGCCCCGGCTTCATCCATGCCGGTCAGCCCATGGCGGTAACGATCAGCCAGGCGAGCGAAGTCGGCACGCTCTATAGCCGCGATGAAATCTCGGCGCTGGCCGCGATCGCGCATGAGCAGGATCTGGCCTTCCATATGGACGGCGCGCGTTTCGCCAACGCGCTGGCGGCGACCAAGCTGTCACCCGCCGATATGACATGGCGAGCCGGCATCGACATCCTTTCTTTCGGAGCCACGAAGAACGGCTGCTGGTGCGCGGAAGCCGTCGTGTTCTTCGATCCCGAGAAGGCGCGTCAGTTCCCCTATATCCGCAAACGCGGCGCGCAGCTCTTTTCCAAGACGCGCTTCATCGCAGCACAGTTCATGGCCTATCTGGACGATGGGCTCTGGCTGACGCTGGCCGCGCACGCCAACTTGATGGCCGATCAATTGCGCGACGCCTTGGCGCATTCGAACCGCGCCCGGCAGGCCTGGGACACGCGCTCCAACGAGGTCTTCGCGATCCTGGAGCGCCCGGTGGCGGAGGCGCTGCGGGCCGAGGGCGCCGTGTTCTATGATTGGAACATGCCGCACGGCAGCGGCCAGGCGCTCAACGAAAACGAAGTCCTGGTTCGACTGGTCACGAGTTGGTCCACCGAACCAGCCGATGTCGAGCGCTTCGCCGCCGCGCTCGCAGCCACCACCTGAGTTTGAAAGGTCGCCAGTCGGGAACGGATCAGGCTTTGAGAAGTTCTGACCTTGTGTCCGTCAACAGGAGGAACTCATGGCGACCGACGCATTCCACCAAGGCAAGCTCGCCTTCCAGAACAATCATCCGATGTCGTCCTGCGAATATCCCGTGGGATCGAGCCTCAGGGCCGAATGGATGGCCGGCTGGAACGAGAGCCGCAACACCGAGCCCGGCCATTTCCGCTCGTCTGCTTCAAACGAGCATACGATGGCCTCCAACGGCACGGCGTCCGAAGCGCGGCATTGATGCCTTGAAACCATCATGACGAAGGCCGGGTGCCATAGCGGTGCCCGGTCTTTTTCGTATGGCAATCTGCTATGACGTGACAAACGAAAACGGCGCCCCGAAAGGCGCCGCTCCCAACCTAAATTACGGTTTCGATCAGGCCGCGTTGGCTTCGATCGACTTCGCATTGGCGTTGGCGTTCGAAATTTCGATCCGGCGGGGCTTCATCGCCTCGGGGATCACACGCAGAAGATCGATATGGAGGAGGCCGTTCCTGAGGCTCGCACCCTTCACTTCGACATGCTCGGCGAGCTGGAAGCGGCGCTCGAAAGCGCGGGCGGCGATGCCGCGATACAAGAACTCGGACCCCTCGCCTTCGCCATCCGACTTCTCGCCCTTCACGGTCAGCGTGTTTTCACGCGACTCGATCGAGAGTTCGCCATCTCCGAAGCCGGCCACGGCCATGGTGATGCGATAGGCGTTCTCGCCCGTGCGCTCGATATTGTAGGGCGGATAGGTCTGGGCATTCTCACCCGAACCGAGCGTGTCGAGCATCGAGAACAGGCGGTCGAAGCCGACGGTGGAGCGGTACAGGGGAGCGAAATCAAACTGACGCATGGTCGTTCTCCATAGGAAGCAACAGGTTTGCGACTTTGACGGGAAACAATGTCCTCCCCATCTGGCGGAGGGCTTCTCGTCAGTGGCCCCGTTCGGCGGCCACAGGAAGCAGATGGTAAGCGGCAATTTGGCCTTCAAGCCTTGCCCGCATTTTTTTCGAGACATCTGTTACGCGTTTCAAAACAGCGGCTTGTGGTGGCAGGCGGAATGAACGCCAGATGAACACGCGCTTCCGTCTGCGTTCAGCCTGCTGGGGTCAATGTGCTATTCCGCAAGGCAGAGTTTGTCTTGCTGTCTATGGCTCTGGCGTCCCGTCCCTTCCGCCAGGGTTGCGCGGGGTCGGCCTCTTCCGCGAGATCAGGTCGGCCCCGTTCTCACGCCAGCCAGCTGCAAGCACATCCGCTTCAGCCGGGCAGACGCGGACATCTCGCGGCAGATCGTTTACCATCCCGCACTATGCTGAGGGTATCTCGATGCCCGATGAGCCGCGCATCCGCCGCGGATCGCTTGGCATCCGAAGGGAGAGCTTTTTCCTTGTCGCAAACGCCCGACGCCTTCGTCTCCTCGCTCGACAACCCGCCGCCTCTCGATCTGGAGATCGGGTTCTTCGACACCGGTCGGGGCCGAACCCTGCGCTATGCCTTGGCTCCACGCACCGAGGGACAGGAAAGCCGGGGCACGATTCTCCTGCTCCAAGGGCGCAACGAAGCCACCGAGAAATATTTCGAGACGATGCGCGACCTCAACCGGATGGGGTTTAGCGTCGCGACCTTCGACTGGCGCGGTCAAGGCCGCTCGTTCCGCTCGCTCGCCAACCCTTTCGTCGGCCATGTCGCGAATTTCTCTCAATTCACCGACGATCTCGACCGAATTTTCCACGAGGTCGTGCTGCCGCGCTGCCCTGCACCTTATGCGATTCTGGCCCATTCCATGGGCGGGCTCGTCGCGCTCACAGCCATGGAACGGCTGGAGGATCGTGTCGAGCGCATGGTGCTCCTGGCGCCTTTCGTCGCCGTGCCCGGCTCGGGGCTCGCCCTCGCCAGCTTCCGCCTCGTATCCTCGCTTCTTCACTGGACGGGACTCGGATGGCTGCCGGTGCGCCGGGCGCGGCGTATCGAGCCGGGCACCGCTCTCAGCGACAATCCGCTGACGTCGGATCGCAAGCGGTTCGAGCGCAATCTGGCGCTTCAGATCAACGCACCCGACCTCTTCGTCGGCGCTCTCTCGGCGTCCTGGTTGCGCGCCGTCTTGAAGGCGCAGAGGCGACTGGAGAAGTCCGACGTCATCGCGCGGATGCGCCTGCCGACTTTGTTTCTGGCGGCGGGAGCCGACCGGGTCGTGTCGAACCGTGCGGCGGAACGGTTGGCCTGGCGAATGCGCTCAGGCCATTTCCTGCGTGTGGCCGGTGCGCGCCATGAAATGCTTCAGGAGGCGGATCGCTTTCGCGATCCGGCCCTATCAGCCTTCGAAGGCTTCCTCGCCTCCGCCCTGCCCCGGCAGCGTCCGGCCGAGCCGGCTGTGGACGCGGCGCTCGTGGAAGAGGCGCTGGTCGCCGCGATCCCGGACGTGGCGCGCGCCGAGTAGCGCCTGAGCCTCAGCCGTTGAGAAGGCGCAGCGCCGCCTCGTGGAGCTTCGGGGTCGCGGCGGCGATGACGTCGCCGCCATCCTCCGGCCGGCCGCCGTCGAAGGTCGTGATGACACCGCCCGCCTTTTCCACCAACGGCGTCAGCGCCACGATGTCATAGGGCTGAAGGCCGGGCTCGACGCAGATGTCGACATGGCCTGAGGCGAGCATCGCAAACGCATAGCAATCGGCCCCGAAGCGCGTCAGGCGCACGCTATCGACGAGCGACTGGAAACGCTCCTTCAACGGCGAATGAAACAGCTCCGGCGCGGAGGAGAAAAGCGTTGCGCTTTCGAGCCCGCCGACATCGCGCACCTGCAAGCTGCGCTGGCCGAGCGGGCCGTCGCTCCATGCGCCTTCCGGCGTCGCCCAGAAGCGCTCTCCCGTGTAGGGCTGGCTCATGATGCCAAACTGCGCGATGCCTTTGACGGTGAGACCGATCAGCGTGCCCCAGACCGGAACGCCGCAGATGAAGGGACGCGTGCCGTCCACGGGGTCGATCACCCAGAGAAGATCGCCCTCGCCCGAGCGCCCGAACTCCTCGCCCAGAATCGCATGGTCGGGAAATTGAGCCTCGATGACGAGGCGAATGGCCTTTTCCGCCTCGCGGTCGGCCTCGGTTACGGGATCGAACGTATAGCCTTCGCGCGGCTTGTTGTGAACCTGGAGCGGCTGGCGGAAGCGCGGCAAGGTTTCCTTGGCGGCGACATCGGCGAGCTGGAACAGGAAGTCGGCATCGGGAAGCTGCATGGCGGGCCCTCGTGCTGGTGCTCCCGACCCTATGAACCAGCTTGGGCCCGAAGGCTACAGCACGCCGCTGCTCAGCGTGTCTATTCGGCAGCGGCCGCAAGATCCCCCTGCCAGCCGGCTTCCACTTCGCCGGCAAAGCATGTGACGAGACTCCAGAGATCGCGTCGCAGGAGCGCAAAGCCGTCATGTGGCAGGAACCCCACCTCGTCGGCATAGAGCGCGCGGTTGATCTCGATCTGAATGGCGTGGACGCCGCGCCGGGGCCGGCCATAGCGCTCGGTGATGAAGCCGCCCGCATAGGGTTTGTTACGCGTCACTTCATAGCCCAACGCCGAAAGCCGCTGCGTCACCATCACGACATAGGCATGGAGCGCGCTCGTGCCGAACCGATCGCCCACCACCATGTCGGCCCGCCGCCCGCCCGGCATCAGGCGCACGGACGAGGGCATGGAATGGCAATCGAGGAGAATGGCGAAGCCGAAGCGCCGGCGCGTGCGCTCGATCAGCGCCTCCAGGGCCTCGTGGAACGGGAAGTAGATCGCCTCGATCCGGCGCTCGATCTCCGTAAGCGGCAGCTTGCCATTGTAGATATCCTCGCGCTCGGCCACGATTCGCGGGATGGTTCCCAAGCCGCCCGCCACGCGCACGGAGGCGGAATTGGCGAAATCGGGAAGCGGCCCGGCGAACATGCCCGGGTCGAGTTCGTAGGGCTCGCGATTCACGTCGAGATAGGCGCGGGGAAAGCGGGCCTGAAGGATCGGCGCGCCGAGCGCGGGAACGAAGTCGAAGAGCTGATCGACGAACAAATCCTCCGACCGGCGGATCGCATCCGGCCCGAGCCGCGTCTGCTCCAGAAAGTCCTTCGGGTAGGCCCGCCCGCTATGCGGCGAGCAAAAGACGAAAGGGAGGGTCTGCTCGCCCGGTTCGACGATTTCGAAGGCTGGGCATGGGCCGGCCGCCGTTTCCAGAGTCGGTATGGCGGTCTGCAACGTCGCTCTTCCCCTTTCTTAAGCCTTCTCTTGGGAATATAAGGCTCAAAACGTTCCTGAACATTCCACTTAGCCCTTGTTTAAGCAATCTGCTAAAAGGATTGTCGGAAACGGGCATCCCGGGGCTCAGCCCGGCTAACGGACACGGACGAATGTACAAAATCCTTTTGGCCGAAGACGACAATGACATGCGCCGCTTCCTCGCCAAGGCGTTGGAAAAGGCGGGCTACGAAGTCACGGCCTATGACAATGGCGGCTCGGCTTACGAGCGGCTGCGCGAGGAGCCGTTCTCGCTGCTGCTGACCGACATCGTGATGCCCGAAATGGACGGGATCGAGCTCGCGCGCCGCGCGACCGAACTCGATCCCGACCTCAAGGTCATGTTCATCACCGGCTTTGCCGCCGTGGCGCTGAACCCCGATTCGAAGGCGCCCAAGGACGCCAAGATCCTGTCCAAGCCCTTCCACCTGCGCGAGCTGGTCGAGGAAGTCGGCAAGATGTTGCAGGACGCCGCCTGAGGAAGCTTCGATCGGCGGCGGGAATCGCTTGACCTCGCCGCCGGAAGATGGCCTAAGCGCGTCATCGAATGGGCGTGTAGCTCAGCGGGAGAGCACTACGTTGACATCGTAGGGGTCACAGGTTCAATCCCTGTCACGCCCACCATTCGACCTCCAAGAGTACACGTGATCCACCTGGCGTTTCGTCGGGTTTTTGCGTTTCGCGCCCCCCTCGCCCTGCGCGAATTGTGCCGTCATCTCCGCTTCACATTCTTGACGACGCCCGGCGGATATGGTCTATCCGCCTTCACCGGATGGGCGTGTAGCTCAGCGGGAGAGCACTACGTTGACATCGTAGGGGTCACAGGTTCAATCCCTGTCACGCCCACCATCCGGCTTCTCCATTCCCCCGATCGCAAGACTGTCACAGGACCCGTCATCGCGCCGACATCCGGTTGCGGCAGACTGACCATCTATGCTCTTCGATTCAAGTCTTTCGCCTTGACGCGGCGCTCGGCTCATGGTCTATGCGCTCCATCGAATGGGCGTGTAGCTCAGCGGGAGAGCACTACGTTGACATCGTAGGGGTCACAGGTTCAATCCCTGTCACGCCCACCATTCGATCCCCCAAGTTTTCGGCAGCCACCCACTGGGTGACCGTTGCGATCAGGGCAAGAGCGACGATCCGGTCACCAGCATCGGCCAGACATTGGATATTCGTCGTCCGTCCGCCGCGCGAGATGCCGATCGCTTGGCTGAACTCCCCCCTTTCCGCCAAAATTGGCATTATGTCGCTCGGTTCCCCTAACGAGGCGGTTTCCTGCCGAACATCACCGCACGGGAACGATCTTGCGGCGGAAGAGGAGGAAACTCGCCGCCGCCAGGAGCCAAGCACTGAGGCCTCCGTAGAGTGTTACCCATTCGAAGCCCTCCCTCAACGCCGCGTGTGCGATTGCCGTGGCATCGGCCGACGACAGGTTGGGCAGCAGCCGGCCGAGCGCCGTCAGGTCGCCCGCCGCGATGCGTTCCGCAGCCGAACGCAGGCTTGATGCGTCTGCTGTGTCAGGCAAGGCGTCGGCAATGTAGGCCCGCACGCCGCTGACGAGGATATATCCCATCAGGGCGATGTTGACGGCGAGCGAGATCATCCGAGCGCTCATATCGATCCCAGACGCCATACCAGCGCGGGCACTCGGCACGGATCCCGTCGTCGTATTGGTGACCGGTGTGTTGGTGAGGCCGAGGCCCGTGCCGGCGATCAGCGCACCGGGCAGCAGCGTCGCCCAGCTCGGATGCGCGACGCCGCTGCCGATCTTCATCAGGAAGAAGCCGAGACCGATCGTGAAGAGCCCTGCCGGGATGACGACACCCGGCCGATAGCGCAGCGACAGCCGCTCGCCGAGCGGCGGCGCGATCAAGGTCGGTATCGTATAGGCCAGCAACGACAAACCAGCCGTCGCGGCGTCATAGCCGAGACCGCTCTGGAACCAGATCGGCAGATAGATCATGAACGGCCAGAAGCTGAAGTTCATGCCGACCGAGCCGAGCAGAGCGCCGGAAAAGGGACGGATGCGGAATACGGCAAAGTCGAACATCGGCCGCGGATTGACCCGCTCGGCAACGAGGAATGCCAGAAAGCTCACGCCTGCGGCGGCGGCAATCCCGAGCGCCATCGGACTGGCAAAGCCGAGCGCCGGCCCCTGCGTAATAAAGAATGCGAGGCAAAACACGGCCAGCGACAGCGTGGCGACGCCGGCGACATCGAGTCCCTTCGCGTCCGGATCGCGCGATTCCTGCACGCCGTCCACAACAAGCAGAAGCGTCACAAGCGCGAGCGGCCCGTGGGCCAGGAATACCCATTGCCAGTTTGAGATCGCGACAATCGCGCCACCGATGTTCGGCCCGAAGCCCAGCCCCAAGCCGAAGACGATCCCCCAGGCACCGAACGCCTTACCGCGCTCGGCCGCATCCACGAATTGATGCGACAGGACGGCGATCTGGCAGATCAGCATCGCGCCGCCGCTGATTCCTTGGAGGAAGCGTGCGGCGATCAGCACCGGCGTGCTCGGCGCCAGCCCGCACACGACAGACGTGATCCCGAATGCGACGACGCTGGCGATGAATAGGCGCTTGCGGCCGTAACGATCCGCCAGCGCCCCTGTCGCCATCAACACTGTCGTGACGGCGATGGTGTAGGCGTTCATGATCCATTGAAGGCCGTTGAAGTCGGCTTCGAGGACATGCTCCAGCGTGGGCAAGATGACTGGCACGCTGGAGATTTCGAGCCCGAACATCAGCGATGCAAGGCACGCACCGGCCAGCGCTATCCGATTTCGGAACTGATTGGACAATGGCATCGTGGTCCCCGCACATATTGTTCGTGACCATCGACGTAATCGAACACCCATCACAACTGAATGATATGGCTGCGCATTTCAGTGACAACGAATGTACATAGATCGCCATGACCATTCTCGATGTCGATGCCGTTCAGGCCTTTGTGACCATTGCCGATCTGAAAAGCTTCACCCGTGCGGCCGAGGCGCTGGGGACAACGCAAGGTGCGATCAGCGTCAAGCTCAAGCGCCTTGAAGATCGTGTGGGTCACAAGCTCATCGAGAGAACGCCGCGTATGGTGAGGCTCTCCGTACAGGGCGCGGCTTTCATCGATGGCGCGCGCGACTTTCTGGCGGCCCACGAGCGGGCCGTGGCCGGATTGTCGCCGACGGCAGTCCGGCGCTTCACGCTGGGGATCGCCGCCCATATCGCCGGACCGGAAGTCCCGACATTGCTCGGGCGTCTCAACGCCCATGACCCGGCGATGACGATCGAGGTGCGGATCGACACCTCCCGAGTGCTGCTTGACGCGTTCGATCGTGGCGACGTGGATGCCGCGATCGTCGGCCGGGAAGACGACCGGCGCGACGGGGACGTCCTGGCAAAGGAGCGCCTGGGCTGGTTCGCCGCGCCGACCTTCGAGCATCGCGAAGGTCAGTCGATCCGCCTCGCCGCGTTATCGCCGGCCTGCGGCGTTCATGACGTCGCCAAACGTGCTCTCGATGCCGCCGGGATCGCCTGGACCGAATCTTTCCTGGGTGGCGGCTCCTCAGCGGTCATGGCCGCCGTGTCGGCGGGCCTCGCCATAGCGCCATTCTCGCCCCGCGTGGCACCGCTCGGCACGGTCGATGTCGGCGAACGCTACCGCCTGCCCGAACTCGCACCATTCGAAATCGTGCTGCATACGACTCTGTCGGACACCAGATCGCGCGAGGCTCTGCGGATGCTGGCGGCTGCCTTTCGTGAACATCGGCCTGCATCTCTCCGATGGGACAGCGGCTTTGTATAACCTGACGGAGAGAGCATCCGAAACTTCGCGTTTGCCGTGGCGTCTATCGCCTCGAACCGATCTCAAGCTTCCAAGAGAGGACTCATACCCTCCGATCCGCACGCTCGTATTCGAAGCGCTCCTGCCCCGGCTGAACCTCGGATCTGTTGACATGGTCCTTCAGCCAGATGCGCGAGGTGGCGAGGCATAGGAAGGCTCGGAGGGCATGGCGGTTTTGTCGTAGCGCATGGCGACGCGGCGAGCCTGCTTTCAGGCGGTCGAACATGCGCTCGATACGACTGCGATCACGATACTGACGCAAGTCGAAAACGGCCGAGCTACGACGGTTGGCCTTGGGTGGGATCACCCGCATGACGCCTTTCAGAAGCCGCGACTGGCGAAACTCCTCGCCGTCGCAACCTTTGCCGGCGAGCATCAGACGCGGCTTGTCGACCGGCATGGCCAAGAGGGTGGGAACGGCCAGGACAAACAACATGCCGTCGAGAAAACGGCGGTTGTCATGAGCCGGGTGCGCCTTTCGACCCCGTTCGCTCGGCCGAAGCTCGCCGATGACGGCCCATTTCCCGTCCGACAGATCCCCTCGCGTCAAGGCCGCCTTTGTGAAAGGCGGCCTTGAATAACGCCTCAGCCGATCGGGGAACCCACGAGGTCAACAGGGCTTGGCCCGCGATAGACTACGAAACTCGTGGAGCGACTTTCCGTTCTATTTTTAGCTCCTCGAGTCGACGCGCAGCGTGTCTTCCAATACGCCCGGATGAGCAGAAATCATTCCCACTCGATCGTGCCGGGCGGCTTGGACGTCACGTCGTAGACGACGCGATTGATGCCTTTGACCTCGTTGATGATGCGGGTCGCGGCATTGCCCAGGAATTCCATGTCGAAGGCGTAGAAGTCCGCCGTCATGCCGTCCACCGAGGTCACGGCGCGCAGGGCGCAGACGAACTCGTAGGTGCGCCCGTCGCCCATGACGCCGACCGTCTGCACCGGCAAAAGCACGGCGAAGGCTTGCCAGATCGCGTCGTAGAGACCGGCCTTGCGGATTTCGTCGAGATAGATCGCATCGGCCTGACGCAGGATTTCGAGCTTCTCGCGCGTGATGCCGCCGGGGCAGCGGATGGCGAGGCCCGGGCCGGGGAACGGATGGCGGCCGACGAACTGCTCGGGCAGGCCAAGCTCGCGGCCGAGCTCGCGAACCTCGTCCTTGAAGAGCTCGCGCAGCGGCTCCACGAGCTTCATGTTCATGCGCTCGGGCAGGCCGCCGACATTGTGGTGCGACTTGATCGTCACCGAGGGGCCGCCGGTGAAGGACACGCTTTCGATCACGTCGGGATAGAGCGTGCCCTGCGCCAGGAAGTCCGCGCCGCCGATCTTCTTGGCCTCGGCCTCGAAGGTCTCGATGAACAGGCGGCCGATCGTCTTGCGCTTGACCTCGGGGTCCATCTCGCCTTCGAGCGCGCCGATGAAGAGGTCCTGCGCCTGAACATGCACGAGCGGGATGTTGTAATGGTCGCGGAACATGCCGACGACTTGCTCCGCCTCCCCCATGCGCAGAAGACCGTGATCCACGAAGATGCAGGTCAGCTGATCCCCGATCGCCTCATGGATCAGAATGGCCGCGACCGACGAATCGACGCCGCCCGACAGGCCGCAGATGACGCGGGCATCGCCGACCTTGGCGCGGATTTCCCCAATCGCCTGCTCGCGGAAGGCGGCCATGGTCCAGTCGCCCTTGAGACCCGCGATGCGGTGGACGAAGTTGGAAATCAGCTTGGCGCCATCGGGCGTGTGAACCACCTCCGGGTGGAACTGCACGCCGTAGAAGCGGCGGGCCTCGTCGGCGATGGCCGCGAAGGGCGCGCCCGGCGAAGCTGCGATGATCTCGAAGCCTTTGGGCAGCGCGGTGACGCGGTCGCCATGGCTCATCCAGACCTGATGGCGCGTGCCCTCGGCCCAGATACCGTCGAAGAGCGGCGAGGACTTCTGCACTTCGAGGAAGGCGCGGCCGAACTCGCGATGCAGCCCACCCTCGATCTTGCCGCCGAGCTGAGCGCACATGGTCTGCTGCCCGTAACAGATGCCGAGAACCGGAATGCCGGACGAGAAGATGATCTCGGGCGCGCGCGGCGAGTTCTCTTCGGTGGTGGACGCGGGCGAGCCGGAGAGGATCACGGCCTTCGGATTCAACCGGCGGAAGCCTTCTTCCGCCGACTGGAACGGCACGATCTCGGAATAGACGCCGGCCTCGCGCACGCGGCGCGCGATGAGCTGCGTGACCTGGGAGCCGAAATCGACGATGAGGATGGTATCGAGGTGCTGGGTCATGGCGGACTTCTAGATAAGGCGCTGCAAAAGGCAAGAGCCTCGCGCTCCGGACCGAAGGCCGAGAGCGGTTTGTCGCGCAAGCGTCGTCCTGCCGTGGTCCGGGCGTCATTCTTCGCCGGTGTTTCCCAACGCGACGGAGCCTTCCTGATGAAACCGATTCTCGCGCTGCATCGGGGAAGACCACGAAAGGCCGGAGGGACTGCCCCTCCGATCCGCTTCAAACCGTCAGCGTGCCCTCTTCGAGGCCGCGCTTGAGAGAATCGAGGGCCATCGCCAGCTCGCGGTCGAGCGTCGGGAGAAGCGCCGTCCAGTCGGTGTATTGGCGCAGCTCTTCCGCACCGTCCGATATGCCGCGCAGCGCCAGAAGCGGCACCGCGAAGCGATGCGCCGCGCGCCAGACGGCGAATGTCTCCATGTCCACCATGTCGGCGTCGATCGTCTCGTAGCCGGGGCCAGACACGACATTGCCGCCCGTGGACAGCCGCGCGGCCGGAATGCCGGGCAAGGGCGTTGCCAGCGGCACGGCGACCGGATGATCCACCAGCGGCGTCACGCCCTTGGTGAAGCCGAGCGGTGAGGCGTCGATATCGCGCCAGGAGACGCTGGAGGCCTGATACACGCGGCCCTGCTCCAGATGGCGCGCGCCGGCCGAGCCGAGCGAAACCAGGAGATCGGGCGGCGTGCCCTGATCTTGCAAGCGCTGAAGGGCGATGCCGGTTTCGAGCGCGGCCTCGATTGGGCCGATGCCGGTCATCAGCGGCCGGATGCGTCGCTGAAGCTCCGCGCCATATTCGGCGGGGGCCGCCATGACAAAGAGAATGCGGCGTCCGCCCCAGGTCTCGACGGCGTGGGTGGTGGCTTCGCTCATCCGTTCAGCTTCAGGATCGCGGCGTTGAGAAGCGCGGCGTAGGCCACCCAGACGGCATAGGGCACGAAGCACCAGAAGGCGAAGCGATCCCTCTCGCCGGTTCGTCCCAGGAATATCAGGATCGAGGCGAGCAGTCCGAGGATCACGACCAGCGCCGGCAGGGTCGCATGGGCGTTGAAGAAGAGCGGCGGCCAGAGAAAGTTCAGCGCCATCTGGATCACCCAGGCCGAGAGCGCCTTGCGGTTCTTAGACTGCCAGATGCGCCAGCCGGCGAGCGCGATCAGCACATACAGCACCGACCAGACCGGCGCGAAGATCCAGTCCGGCGGATTGAACCAGGGCTTGGCGAGATGGCGATACCATCCGTCCGGCCGCGCGATCGTGCCGATCCAGGCCCCGCCGCCGAGCGAAACGGCGAGAAAAACAACGAGCGAAAGGACCGACTTCATACCGCGCGCTCCAGCATGGCGAAGAAGAAGCCGTCCGTTCCCGAGCGCAGCGGCGTCAAGGTCAGCACAGCGCCATCCGCCAGTCGCTCGGAATGGTAGGATGTCGGCGCGTCCGGCAGCGTCTCGGCCCAGATGGCCTCGGCGTCGCACAGACGAAACTCGGGATGGTCTGCGACGAAAGCCTCGACGCGGGCGGCATTTTCCTCGCGCAGCACCGAGCAGGTGACATAGGCGAGACGGCCACCGGGCTTCACGAAGGCGGAGGCTTTTTCGAGCACCGCGTCCTGTTCGCCCATGCGCTTTTGCAGTTGCGACTCGCTCAGACGCCATTTCGCGTCCGGCCGCCGGCGCCAGGTGCCTGCGCCCGTGCAGGGCGCATCCACCAGAACGAGATCCATCGTCCCGTGCAGAGGGGTGAGATCGTCGCGGGGGCTGTGAACTTCGACACCCTCTGCCCCGGCGCGCGCGAGGCGATCCCAGATCGGCGCGAGGCGCTGGCGGTCGGCATCGAAGGCGTGGATTTCGGCGGCGTTGCCGCTGGCGGCGGCGAGCGCCAGCGTCTTGCCGCCCGCGCCCGCGCAATAGTCGAGAATGCGCGTGCCAGCTTGAGCGCTCGCCAGCAGCGCGGCGATCTGCGAACCTTCGTCCTGAATCTCGAACAGGCCGGTCTGGAAGCCGCGCTCGACCTGCACATTGGGGTGCCGCCCCTCCCCCTCGATCGGCGCGATGCGCAGGCCCCAGGGCGAGAGCGGTGTCGGCTCGGCCGCGAAGGGCTTCAGGTCCGCCAGAACGTCGTTTCGCTCCGCCTTCAGCAGATTGGCGCGCATGTCGAGTGGCGGGCGGTCCGACAGGGCGCGCGCTTCCGCGATCCAATCGTCGCCGAGCGAAGCCTTGAGCGGGCCGGCCAGCCAGTCCGGCACATCGGCGGCGACGGCCTCGGGCGCGTCCTCCAGGCTCTCGCTTGAAAGAAAACGGTGGAGCACGTCATCGCTCGGCAATGGGGGCGCGAAACGATCGCCTTCCAGCGCGGCGCGGAGGTCAGCCTGCGCATGGCCCGCGTCGAGCACGGCGCCGAAGACCAGCGCGGCCGGTGCTTCGCTTCCCATGCGATGGGCCAGCGAGCGGCGGCGGCGCAAGACATCATAGACCATGTTGCCGATCGCCGATCGGTCGCCGGAGCCGGCAAAACGATGGGCGAGGCCCCAGTCCTTCAACGCGTCGGCCACCGGACGGCGGCGTGCCGTCATGTCCTCGATCACCTCGACCGCCGCCGCGATCCGTCCGCCCAGCCGCATGATGGCTCCTTCTTCGTATCTCTGACCCGCTTGGTAGTTTCGCGGCCGCGCTTTCTCAAGCCATCGGCGCGAAGGCCATGGCGTAAAAGCAAAAGGCCGGGATTGCTCCCGGCCTCTTCGTCTTGGTTCGAGCGTAGCCGCGATTACTCGGCGGCCGCCGCCGAATGGCTCGTGGTCAGGCTCGCCTGCGCGTCGTCGCGGCCCTGTTCGGACAGCGCCTTGCGCACGCCCGCGCCATAGGCCGGATCGACCTTGTCGAAATGGGCGAGCTGACGCTCCACGATGAACTCCGGCACGCCCTGCATGGCGCCCGCCAGCGTCTTGAACAGGCGCTGCTTGTGGGCGTCGTCGAACAGGTTGAACAGCGCGCGCGGCTGCGAATAGTGGTCGGCCTCGGCGCGGTACTCGTAGCGCCCGACCTGGCCGCTATAGCGGTGCGGCGGCTCTTCCACGCTCGGGTCTTCCACCGGGCCGCCGAACGAGTTCGGCTCGTAATAGGCGTCCGGGTTGGTGCGCATGCCGAAGGGCATGGAGCCGTCGCGGTTGTAGTGGTTGACCGGCGAGCGCGGCTTGTTGACGTCCAGCGACTCGTAATGGACGCCGATGCGGTAGCGGTGCGCGTCCGGATACGAGAAAAGACGACCCTGAAGCATCTTGTCCGGCGAGAAGCCGATGCCCGGCACCACGTTGGACGGGTTGAAGGCCGACTGTTCGATCTCGGTGAAATAGTTGTCCGGGTTGCGGTTCAACTCCATCTCGCCGACGCGGACGAGCGGATACATGCCATGCGGCCAGACCTTGGTCAGGTCGAACGCGCTCCAGCCGGTCTTCTGCTCGAACTCCTCGGCTTCCATCTCAGGCATGACCTGGATGTACATGGTCCATTTCGGGAAGTTGCCGGCCTCGATCATGCCGTAGAGGGCTTCCTGGTAGGACTCGCGAGACTTCGCGATGACCTGCTCGGCTTCCTCGTTGGTCAGGGTCTTGTGGCCCTGCTGGGTCTTGAAGTGGAACTTCACCCAGAAACGCTCGCCCTTGTCGTTCCACAGCGAGAACGTGTGCGATCCGTAGCCGTTCATGCGCGAGGGGTCGACCGGGATACCGCGATCCGACATCAGGATCGTGACCTGATGCAGCGACTCGGGGCAAAGCGACCAGAAGTCCCACATGGCCGTCGCCGAGCGCAGATTGGTGCGCGGGTGGCGCTTCTGCGTGTGGATGAAGTCCGGGAACTTGTAGGGGTCGGCGACGAAGAACACCGGCGTGTTGTTGCCGACGATGTCCCAGTTGCCTTCCTCGGTGTAGAACTTCAGCGAGAAGCCGCGCACGTCGCGCTCGGCATCCGCCGCACCCTGCTCGCCGGCGACCGTCGAGAAGCGGGCCAGCATCTCTGTCTTGCTTCCGACCTTGGCGAAGACCTTCGCGCGCGTGTAGCGCGTGATGTCGTCCGTGACGGTCAACGTGCCGAAGGCGCCCCAGCCCTTGGCATGGACGACGCGCTCGGGAACGCGCTCGCGGTTCTGATGCGCCAGCTTCTCGATCAGCTGATAATCTTCCAGAAGCACGGGGCCGTTGCGGCCGACGGTCTTGGCATTCTGGTTGCTGGAGAGGGGCGCGCCAGCCGTCGTGGTAAGCCGCGGTCTGTCGGTCATGGAAACCTCCGTCCTTGAAGTTGGAGCCATTCCAATCCGATTCCCTCGATAATTTCCAATCGTATTTCCAATCTCTCCCGATCAGTTTATCTGATCGACATGCTCACGCTCCGCCAGCTCCGCTATTTCGAGGCTCTCAGCGAGACCCTGCATTTCGGGCAGGCCGCGCGCCGTCTCAACATTTCCCAGCCCGCCCTTTCGGCGCAGATCGCCCAACTGGAAGAATCGTTCGGCGCGGCGCTGTTCGAGCGGAGGTCCACGGGCGTCGCGCTGACGCCGGAGGGCGAGCGGGTGAAGCGGCGCGTGCGGCGCATTCTGGCCGAGGTGCGCGACCTCGAAGCCCTGACGCAGGCCCATGGCGAGCTTCTCGTCGGCCAGCTGCGCATCGGAATCATCGCCTCGCTCGCGCCCTATCTTCTACCGGGCCTTCTGGCGGAACTCGCGCGCTCCTATCCGCGCCTCACGGTCGGCGTGCGCGAGAACGTGACGGCAGCGCTCGCCGACGAGTTGGCGCGGGGTGATCTCGACTGCGTGGTTCAGGCGCTGCCGGTGGAGCGCAAGGGCGTCTCGACCATTCCGCTCTGCGAGGACCCGTTTCTGCTGGCCGTGCCGGAAGGGAGCGGCGATCGCATCTCCGCCCCCGTGTCCCCCAGCCAGCTGGAGAGCGAGCGCCTGATTCTCTTGGAAGAGGGCCACTGTCTGCGCGATCAGGCGCTGGACGTCTGCCGCATCGCGGAGCAGCGCGATCTGGCGACGCTCGGTGCCACCAGCCTTAACACGCTGATGCGCATGGTGGCGGGGGGCCTAGGCGTAACGCTCGTGCCGCAAAGCGCGGTCGAGACGGAAGCGCGCGCCGGCGGCATCCGCTTCCTGCCCTTCGAAACCCCCGTTCCCTCGCGCCATCTGGCGCTCGCCTTCCGCACCTCGTCGGGCCGGCGCTCCGATTTCGAGCGTCTCGCCGAGATGATCCGCGTGTGTCTCGGCCCGGCCGAGGGGAGCGGACACGAAAAGGCCGGCGACACACAAGCGCCGCCGGCCTCGATCTGATCAGAAAATTTTCGGGCGATTAGCCGCCGAAGCCGGGATAGTTGGGGCTTTCGCGGGTGATGGTCACGTCATGGGCGTGGCTCTCGCGCAGGCCCGCGTTCGAGATGCGCACGAAGGTCGCCTTCTCCCGGAACTCTTCCAGCGTCGCCGCGCCCGTGTAGCCCATGGCCGCACGCAGGCCGCCGGTCAGCTGGTGGATGACGTTCCCGACCGGTCCCTTGTAGGGCACCTGTCCCTCGATGCCTTCCGGCACGAGCTTCAGCGTGTCGCGCACTTCGGCCTGGAAGTAGCGATCGGCCGAGCCACGCGCCATGGCGCCGACCGAGCCCATGCCGCGATAGGCTTTGAACGAACGGCCCTGATGCAGATAGACCTCGCCGGGGCTTTCCTCGGTGCCGGCCAGAAGCGAGCCGACCATGGCGGCCGACGCGCCCGCCGCCAGCGCCTTGGCAAGATCGCCCGAGAACTTGATACCGCCATCGGCGATGATCGGAACGCCGGCCTTGTCGGCCACCGCCACCGCATCCATGATCGCGGAAAGCTGCGGCACGCCGACGCCCGCCACGATGCGCGTGGTGCAGATCGAGCCCGGCCCGATGCCGACCTTCACCCCGTCCGCGCCCGCGTCGATCAGTGCCTGCGTGCCACCCGGCGTCGCGACATTGCCGGCGATGATCTGGACTTCGTTGGACATTTTCTTGACGCGTGCCACGGCGTCCAAGACCCGCTGCGAATGGCCATGCGCGGTGTCGATGACGATGAGGTCGATCCCCGCGTCGATCAGGCGCTCGGCGCGCTCGAACCCGTCATCGCCGACGCTGGTCGCGGCAGCCGCGAGCAGACGGCCCTGCGCGTCCTTGGCGGCGTTGGGGTTCAGCTGCGACTTCTCGATGTCCTTGACCGTGATGAGGCCGATGCAATGGCCCTCGCCGTCCACGACGAGCAGCTTCTCGATGCGATGCTTGTGCAGAAGGCGCTTGGCCTCGGCCTGATCGACATTCTCGCGCACGGTGATGAGATTTTCGCGCGTCATCAGCTCGAAGATCTTCTGGCGATCATCGGAGGCGAAGCGCACGTCGCGATTGGTCAGGATACCGACGAGCCGCCCCTTGGTCTGGCCGCCCTTGCCGCCATTCTCCACCACCGGGATGCCTGAAATGCGGTGGACCTGCATCAGCGTGCGCGCGTCGCCCAGCGTCGCGTCGGGGCCGATGGTGACGGGGTTCACCACCATGCCGCTTTCGAACTTCTTCACCTGCCGAACCTGCTCGGCCTGTTCGGCGGGCGTCAGGTTGCGATGGATGACGCCGATGCCGCCGGCCTGCGCCATGGCGATGGCGAGACGCGATTCCGTCACCGTGTCCATAGCGGCCGAGAGCATCGGAATGTTCAGATGAAGCGAGCGGGTGATGCGGGTGCGCACATCGACCTGCCCCGGCATGACCTCGGAATGACCCGGCTGCAGCAGCACGTCGTCGAAGGTGAGCGCGAGCGCACCGGTGGCTGTTTCGATGATGCGAGCCATGGGCCAGTCCTTAAATGGAATGCGGCGCCTGGGAGGGCGCCGGATTGTCGAGGATTGGCACGGGCTCGTAGCACGGTGTCCGGCGGAAGGAAAGCCGCCGCGCCTAGCCGGAAACGAGGGTCTGGTATGTCTCCGGCACGAAGCGGAACGCGTCCTCCTCCGCCTGCACATAGCCGATCCCCGGAAACGGCAGGTGATAGCCGATCAGAGGTGTGCCGGACTCCGTGAGCTTCGTGGCCCAGCGTCGGCGCGTCTCGGCGGCCGCTTCCTTGTCCTGGTCGAAGCGCACATGCCAGTCCGGCTTCTGGAAGGACACGACGAACTGCGAGAACGTATCGGCCGTCAGCACCACGGTTTTCTCGCCCGAGCCGACCTCGAAGCAGAGCATTCCGGGCGTGTGGCCGAAAGCGGCGCGCGCCACCATGCCGGGCACGATCTCGCCGCCGTCCTCAACCAGCCGGGTCTTGTCCTTGAAGGGTCCGAGCTTCGTCTCGACCGCCTTGGCATTCTCGGCGCGCGGACCGTTCTTCGCCTCATCTGAAGTCCAGAATTCCATTTCCTGTCGCCCGACGACGATCGACGCGTTCGGGAAGGCCGGCGCGTCTCCCTCTGTCAGGCCGCCAATATGGTCGCCATGCAGATGGGTCAGCGCGACGACATCGATGTTCCCAGGCTGGAAGCCGGCCGCCTGCATCCGCTGCCGCAGAAGGCCCATGCCATTGGCGCGCCCGCCCTCGCCAAAGCCGGTATCTACCAGCACGGTCTGCCCGCCGGTTTCCACGATGACGACATTGAAGAAATTGACGAAGCGATCACGCGGCAGCCGGTTCGCCGCCATGAGATCGCCCACAGTCTCGGCGCTCTGGTTCTCGCCGAAGGTCGGGTGCGGACCCTCGCCGGGGCGAACGCCATCGAGGATCACCGTGACGCGCGCGTCGCCCAAGGTGAAGCGGTGCCAGCCGGGCGCCAGGGGATGCGTGTCTTCGCTCGTCATGCTCGTCTCCGATCTTGCCGTGCCGGCCGCCGAGTCCTGAGCCGCAGCGGGGCCTAGCCCTAGGCTCGTGGCCGCCAGACCGCCGGCCGCCACCATGATCGCCTCGCGGCGGTTGAAACGTCCCGTGTTCGGCATGGCCGTTCTTCCTCCAAGCTAGGCATCCCGGGCGAAAGGGCCAGATGCCTTCAGCATGTCACCGCGAATGTCAGACCAACATGCGATTTGAGCGGGGCGCGGCAAGGCGCTCCCCTTTTCGTGAAAAGCGCGTCATGTCATTTGAGGCGAGCAACGCTTCCCTCTTCCCGCCGTTGTTGCGGTGTTCTTGAAGCTCGACAGCGCAGGGTACGAGTCGCGCCGGCTTCGTTCGTGGCCCGACCGGAGGCAGCGGGGTTCGCCCCCTGCATCAGGACAGCCGGACCCCGAAGGAAGCCGGAATGCGCGTCCCGGCGCCAGCCCGGGCGGGCGTGATGGCGGGTCCGCCCGCCTTTCGCCTGTTCGGATACAGCCGTTCCGCCCCTTTCGGATTCTCGTCCCGTGAAACGCATCGTCCCTGTCGTCCTCGCCGTCGCGCTGTTCATGGAGAACATCGACTCGACCGTCATCGCGACCTCGCTCGCGACCATTGCCCGCGACATCGGCGCAAGCCCGATCGCCCTCAAGCTCGCGCTGACGAGCTATTACGTCTCGCTCGCCGTCTTTATCCCGATCTCGGGCCGCATGGCGGATCGGTTCGGCGCGCGCGCCGTCTTCCAGATGGCGATCGGCATTTTCATGCTTGGCTCGCTGGCCTGCGGTTTTGCCAATTCGCTGGAAGGCTTCGTCGCCGCGCGCTTCCTCCAAGGGATCGGCGGCGCCATGATGACGCCGGTCGGGCGGCTGCTTCTGGTGCGCGCGGTGCCGCGCTCGGACCTTGTGGGTGCCATGGCCTGGTTCACCATCCCGGCCTTGATTGGCCCGCTGATCGGCCCCCCGCTCGGCGGCGCGATCTCGACTTATGCCGACTGGCGCTGGATCTTCTTCATCAACCTGCCGATCGGGGTGATTGGCATGATGTTGGCACAGCGCTTCCTGCCGTTCATCGAGCCGATCCGCGACACGCAGTTCGACTGGCCAGGTTTCGTGCTGTCGGGTCTGGCGTGCGCGGGCGTCGTGTTCGGTCTATCCGTTGTGTCCCTGCCCGCCTTGCCGCCGTCGGTGGGTGTCGCCACGACCGTGATGGGCCTCGTCTTCGCGCTGATCTATGTCAGACATGCCCGTCGGCACGAGCGGCCTGTGGTGGAGCTTCGTCTCTTTCGTATTGCGACCCTGCGCGCGGCCGTGGTCGGCGGCGGCCTGTTCCGCATCGGGGCGGGCGCCGTGCCGTTTCTGTTCCCGCTCATGCTCCAGCTCGGCTTCGGCTATTCGCCCTTTCAGTCCGGCCTGATCAGCGCCGTGTCGATCGGCGGGGCGATGATGATGAAGACGCTGGTGAAGCCGATCCTGAAGCAGTTCGGCTTTCGGGTGACCCTGCTCAGTGCCGCCGTCGTGGGCGGCGTCCTCATGGGCGCGCTTGGCTTCTATCGGCCGGACATGTCGCTGGCGGTGCTGGTGCTTCTTCTCCTGATCGGCGGCTTTTTTCGCTCACTCTTCTTTACAGGTGTCAACACGCTGGCCTTTGCCGACGTGCCGCAAGCCAAGACCGGCGACGCGACGGCACTTCTGGCTGCGTTCCAGCAGGTCGCCATTGCCGGCGGCGTCGCTGTGGCAGGCGCCGTGCTGGAAGGCAGCATGATCTGGCACGGGCGCGATAGCGCGATGCTCGGCGACTTCACGCTCGCCTTCTTCGTGGTCGGCGTCGTGACCGTGCTTTCCACCCTTGCCTTCCTGCGCTTGCCGGCCGATGCCGGGGCAGAGGTCGCGGGGCGGCGCGTTCCGGCAGAATAAAACGACACCCACAAAAAAGGGCGGCCTTCGGAGCCGCCCTTTTCATATCCGTGAAGGTCGATCAGGCCTCGTCGCCCGTCTCGTCCTCGGGCTCGCTGTCGTCGCCCTCCGCGTCGGGCTTGCGCCGGCCGCGAAAATCCTTGGCGAGCACGTAGAGTTCCACCGATCCGTCGCGCGACGCCGGCGGCTTCACATGATGGACCGAGCGGAAGTTCTTTTTGAGAAGCGCCAGAAGCTCCCCTTCCGTGCCGCCCTGGAAGGTCTTGGTCAGGAAGTGACCGCCCGGCCGCAGCGTGCGGATCGCGAAATCGGCCGCGACCTCGCACAGATGCAACGTGCGCAGATGGTCGGTGCGCCGATGGCCCGTGGTGGGCGCTGCCATGTCCGACAGGACGATGTCGGGATCGCCGCCCAGAGCCTCGATCAGGCGTTGAGGCGCGCTGTCGTCGAGAAAGTCGAGTTCCAGAATCGTCGCGCCGGGGATCGGATCGACCGGCAGATAGTCGATGCCGACGACCCGCGCGTCGTCTGGCTTGGTCGCCGTGCGCTCCACCGCGACCTGACACCAGCCCCCCGGCGCGGCGCCGAGATCGACGATCTTCATGCCCTTCTTCAGGAGTTTGTAGCGATCGTCCATCTCGATCAGCTTGTAGGCCGCGCGCGAGCGGTAGCCGTCCGCCTTGGCGCGGCGGACATAAGGGTCGTTCAGCTGGCGCTCCAGCCAGCGGCGGGAAGACACTTTCAGCCCGCGCTTCTTCTTGACGCGGACCGTCAGCCCGCGATCGTCGCCTCGTCCTGAACCTGTCACGCGTCCGATCCTGCCTGTCCTGTTCCTGCCAAGTGGGATGCCGGGCGGCGCCACACGCCGTCCGCCACCATCATTTCCGTGAGCAATCCCTCACGCAGCCCGCGGTCCGCCACCCGAAGGACCTTGGCCGGCCACACGCGCCGGATGGCCTGGAGAATAGCGCAGCCCGCCAGAACCAGATCGGCCCGATCCGAGCCGATGCAGGGGTTGGCGACGCGCTCCTCGAAGCTCCAGCCGAGCAGCTTGCCGACGAGGCCGTCCACGTCCCGGTCGTTCAGCCAGAGCCCGTCCACCTGCCGCCGGTCGTAGCGCTCCAGCCCCAGCTGGATTCCGGCCAGCGTCGTGACGGTGCCCGAGGTGCCCAGAAGATGGAACCCGTCCCGTCCCACGAGGTCGGCCAGCCGGTTGCGACCGGGAAAGGCGTGAATCATCGCCTCGACTTCGCGCACCATATGCTCGAACAGTTCGGGCGTGACATTGCGCCCACCGTGTTTCTCAGCCAGCGAGACGACGCCGACCGGCAGCGAGGTCCAGGCCACGATATTGTTGGCGAGCCGGCGATTGGTGCCGCGCCGGAGGTCCAGAAGCGCGATTTCCGTCGAGCCGCCGCCAATGTCGAACAGAACCGCGCCGCGCGCCGATCGGTCGATCAGTGAGCCGCAGCCGGACACGGCCAGCCGGGCCTCGGTTTCGCGGCTGACGATCTCCAGCCGCAGGCCCGTTTCGCGTTGAACGCGCGTGATGAACTCGCGCCCGTTGGCCGCCGATCGGCAGGCTTCCGTCGCGATCAGCCGCGCACCGCGAATCTCGCGCGCCGACAGCTTGTGGCTGCAGATTTCCAGCGCCGCGACGGCGCGATCCATCGCGGTCCCCGCGAGGCTTCCCGTACGCCCCAACCCCTCGCCCAGGCGCACGATGCGCGAAAAGGCGTCGATGACACGGAACTGCCCGGGCCTTGTCGGCACCGCGATCAGGAGCCGGCAATTGTTGGTGCCGAGATCAAGCGCGGCATAAGCCGGCACACGAGGCGCACCATGCGTCGCGGCAGATCGGCTTGGCGCATGAGGGGCAGCCGGAGCAGTCGGCGCCGGGCTTGGCCGGCCGGACGCCGCGCCAGCGGGCTGCGCCGCCGCCGGGAACCCTGCGCGGCCCTTGCGGCGGCGGCGATTCTTGCCCTGCCCCGGCCGCGCGCCAGGTGGCCCTTTGCGTTCGCGCAGCACGCGCTCCGCCTCCGCCACCTTCGCGCCCAGCGCTGGCGGCAGCTCGCGAAGTGCCGATCCGCCCGGAGGCGGTGCGGCAGGCGCATTGGTCTTGCGTCGACGGCGCTTCTGGCGCTTGGACGGCTTTCCGGCAGCTGATGGAGATGCATGGGAGCCAGCATTGGGCGCGCCGCGCTGCGGCCGGGCGGAGGCACGCGCCTCTCCCGTCTCCGCGCCCGCGCGCTCGCCGCCTTGCGACATCCCACTCGATCCGTCTCGCCCGAAAGCCTTGTCGTCCTTTACCTTGGCAGCTCCTCGACCTTCTCTCGTCTCATGGTTCACTTCATATCTCCGGAGCGGCGTTCGGCCTGCCCCCTCGGCCCCCGTAGGGCCGCTTTCGTTGGATAGAAGTGTAGCCATCCGTTGTTTTTACACAAGGCACCCTTTCATCCAGCGGGCCGACACTCCACGATTTCCCTCGGTTTCCTGGCCCTCATCGCCCGATCGGATCCGCCAGAGCCTCTCCTGATCGTCTCGTGGCGACGGCAAAGCTCAGAAAGGCGATTGACGCCCCCGCACGAATCGACTACATCGCCATTCATCGAACGGCGGCCAGCGAAACTGACCGAATGGATCGAAAGCGGATCACTCGAAACGATCTGCTCTCCTGCTGGGGAATAGTTTAAGGGTAGAACAGCGGACTCTGACTCCGCTAGTCTTGGTTCGAATCCAGGTTCCCCAGCCATCCTTTTTAAGCTTTCGATTTTCCGTATTTATCAATAGCTTAGTTGGCGGACACAAAAGCTTAGTACCTCACCGGTATCTCAACATGGTATCGCACATTGCCATTCGCGCTTTAGCCGGCGGAAATTAAAGTCACGCCAGCTGGCTCGATACGTCCGAAGCAGCCGATTCGGTGGCGTTGAAGCAAGCGACTGTAGTGAATAAGCTGTCGCTGCCGACCTAGCCCTCTGCTGCCAGAATGCTAAAGCAGCACGTCGTCCCCATCGCATTGACCTAGACATCTATCAAATATTGCCTAAAGTATCCGAAACTGGGTTTTCCACGAGGCGGAAGTGATAGACTCAATAGCGCTGAAATTTGGCAGCAGTTCGGGTCAGCCCCCTCTTGAGTTCCCCGTAACCCCGGTCACGGTCTTTGTTGGACCCAATAACTCCGGCAAGAGTAAAATAATATCTGAAATCCATCTTGAGTGCACAGTCGGCGGAAAGACAAGGCAAACTAGAATACTAGAAAATATACATTTTAGTACAAACGATGAATCAGATGTTGACCGGATAATACAAAATATTACCCTCACTCCACTTCGAAGCGAAGCGCTGTACGACGGCCATATCTATGTTGGTCGCAAAGGAGAACGAAATTTAGTATACCTAAGCAGCCTTCGGTCCGCAATAACTGATCCAAATGATGCTGATTACAGACCGCATTTTTCACAACATTATCTAAAGTATGATACGCTACTTTTAGACGGGACTGGACGGATAGGCTTAGTCAATGAACAGAATGCCGGCGATCTATTAGCACCTGCCCTTACTAGTTTGCAGCACTTATTCCGAGACGACGGCCTCCGGGCGTCTTTAAGCGAGATCGTTTACAGGGCTCTAGGAAGCTATCCGGTTATAGATCCAACCAAACTTGGCTCCCTTCGCTTGCGCTTGTCGAAGGTGGCACCTCCATCACCCGCTATTGAAAGAGGGCTGAGCGAGGAGTCCGTGCGCTTTCACTCTGAGGCTGTGCCCATTGCGGATGCGAGTGATGGGGCAAAAGCATTTACTGGCATTCTTAGCGAGATACTCGCGGGTAATCCGCGAATCCTTCTTATGGACGAGCCGGAGGCCTTCCTCCACCCCTCCCTTGCCTTCATGCTCGGGCGCGAAGTGGCTCGTTCACTAGCCGCGACAGATAAGCGACTATTCGTGTCTACACACAGCTCTCAATTTTTAATGGGCTGCATACAATCAGGCGTGCCGATAAATGTAGTGCGCCTGACGTATCAAGATGGGGTGCCGACCGCGCGACTTCTTGACAGTGAAACAATAGTATCCCTCATGAGGAATCCCTTACTCCGATCGACCGGCGTGATATCTGCTCTATTCTATCAAAGTGTGGTAGTAACTGAAGGCGATCCCGATAGGGCTTTTTACCAAGAGATTAATGAGAGGTTGACCTCGAGAGACCGGGGAGTGAACAATTGCATCTTTCTGAATGCACAGAACAAACAGACTATCCCTATAATCGTATCACCTTTGCGTAAGCTCGGCATCCCAGCGGCAGCAATTTACGATATCGACTACGTTAAGGATGGCGGTGGAGTGGCAACACGTTTCTTAGAAGCCGCTGGTATACCAGCCCTCACCCAGAGCGGATTATCAACGACGCGCGCAGCAATTCTTCGGGCGCTCCAAGAAGCTCATCCGGAATACAAGACAAAAGGTGGGATAGCGGTTCTCCCAGAGGGGGACCGGAACGCCGCAAACGAATTCTTCGACCAGTTGGATCAGTATGGTGCGTTTGTAGTACGTGGTGGTGAACTTGAGTCCTGGCTATCTGAACTCCAACAGAGAGGACACGGATCTAATTGGCTGATTCCGATCTTTGAGCGTCTCGGTGAGGATCCTGAGTCAGACTCTTACGTCCATCCAGGAGAAAATGATATCTGGGAGTTTATGGATAGGGTTGCCAGGTGGCTAGCAGATCCTAGGCGGAAAGGAATCCCTCTCTAAAACTTTTGGGCAACGCAGCGAACGAGCTGAGCCTCCGTCACGCTCCGCTTGGTTAGTCTGCGCTCAAGTCGCAGCGTTCAGAACGAGTTGATCCTTGGACTACGGTCGAAGTTGGCCGCATACTACATCAATGTATCTCAGCACTGGCTCACTTAGTTGCCGTCGTGGCCCCCTACTTATCCGCGTGTGTGACAAGTAGGTCGTCTTCCGGCAGGCGGCATGATGTTGGTCCCCTGCGGATCAATCCCTCGAAAAGTAGGGACCTCGGAGTTCCCAGCGAGGCCCTTACTAGAGGTCAGTCCTACCGAGGTGCGATGCCGAGGACGTCGCGGATCCAGTTGCCGGTATCTATGGCTGTCTCCTCCCATGGGCGGGCTTCCGCCGTCGCCTTCAGCGCAGCGGCATCCGCTGCCCTCTGACGTTCGTCGGAAAGCTTCCGCATGTGGTTGACGTTGAAGACAATCAGCTTGCCATCCTGGTCCTCCAGGAAGGTCCCGTTCTCACGGTCCACCATGGCAATGGTCCCGCCTTCGAGGTGTCTATAGGTGATCGCCCCTTCGAAGGTCTTCCCCCGCGCGTCCACGGCTTTGTAGTCCTCGCCCATGGTCTTCAGAATGTCCTGATAATCGGCCGGGAGGTTCTGGCCTTCCAGACCGATCAGCGGATCCCCTTCGAAGCTGGGGGTTCGGTCAAACACCTGTTCTGTGGCCGCATCGATCGCGGTGTCCAAGTTCATGCCTGACTTGGCGTATAGGTCGGCGACCTTCTCGATCTGCGAGGCATACGCCAAATCGTAGATCATGCTGTGGCTCGTGAACCACCCGCTGAGCTTCGAACGGACCTTCTGGCCGATCTCTTGGCGCTTGAAGGCGAGGTTCTGCTCCATGCCGTCCGTGGGGTTCACGACTTGGTTGGCGAACTCCAGGGCCGACTCGTCGCTGCTGCCCATGTACCGCTTGTGAACGTCCACGGCCTCGTAGAAGTCCCGCGACTTATCCGAGACCTGGGACATGACATAGTTCTTATTGGATCCCTTCAGGTCCAGATAGGTCTTCGCCCGCTCCTCGATGTCGGCCACCGTCGCCGGGTCATTGGCGGCGTCCACGCTCATGTAGCGCCGCTCCACGCCGTCCAGCTCGTCCTTGATGAAGGGATCATCCAGGTTCAAGCGCCCCGCCCTACGGGCCACCTCCTGGCGCATGGCGGCTTGGGTGATCTCCCCGGCATCCACGCGGGCCTGGAGGTTGGCCGTCAGATCCCCGAGGAACTGGGTCTCTTGCTCCTTCTGGGTCAGCGTCTTGCCGTTCGGCCCGGTGACGTCGTGGAAGGCCGTGGTGTCGTTGTCGATCAGGACCCGCTTGAGGTTGGCCTGACGGGTCTCATGGAACAGGGTCGCGGTGTCCCGATTGAGGACCACCTTCTTCCCCTGGTGGATCATGCTGGCGACCTGGGCCGAATAGCGGGGATCGGCGGCAAGCGATCCGATGTCCTTCCCATCGGCCCCCTTGCGGCCCTGGGTGACCATCGCCAGAGCGGCCTCGGGGTTCGTGTCCACCAGCTGGGAAGCGATGGTCATGACGTGGTGGTCGATCAGCTCGGGCGTGGTGATCCGGTCCTTGCCGGCCCCGACGTCCTTGTAGAACTGCTGGACGTTTGCGTGGAGCTGTTCCGGTGAGACCCCCTCCTGGACCCATCCGTCCACCTGGGACTTCAGATATTGGAAGGTGGTGTTCCGGGTGAGCTGCTCGCGCTCCTGGAGGCCCTGGGAGGTCTTCTGGTTCGACGCCCATCCCACGACGTCATCGACGTATCGGGAGAAGCCGCCGGTCACGAAGGGGTCGCCGTTGACCCCCTTCATGTACTCCCCGGCCCGCTTCCGGACGAACGCTTCCACGTCCATCCCAGAGAGGTTCATGGGAGCCAGCTCGGCCTTCAGGTCGGTGGCCCACTGGGCCCCATCGGCCGCGCCCGCCATCTTCTTCAGACGGGCATTCGCGATGGGCTCCCCGTTGATGAGGCCGGTCTCGGCAATGGCCCGCTTCTGTTCGGCCGTGGAGAGGTTGAGGACGTTCTCCTGGCGCTGGGCCGCAATCTCATCGCCGGCCTTTCGCTTGAGCCGCATGGCGGTCCCAAGGCCCGAGAGATTGTGGTTGAAGAAGCCGAGGGCGTCGATCAGGTTCTCGGTGGTGGCGTCATCAGCTGGCCGCGCCGGCTGGACGAAGGTGTCCACTGGGCGGTCTGCGGGACGCAGCTGGGCGGTCGGGAGGTCCCTGACCTGGACGCGCGGTGTGTTGGACATGGTGTTTCCTTAGGGTCTGATGGGCGACGTAAGCCCAGAGTTGCGGATACGCGGCAGCGATCCGGGGACGCCTTGGGCTCCCTCAGTCTGACGCGTGGTGGTTCGATGGTGGTTCGTTAAACGGTGAGCGCGGCGGCGTTCGCCAGGGCGTCAACCCGCCCGTTCAGCGGATCGCCGGCATGACCTTTCACCCATTCCCAAGTGATCGATCGGCCGGCGGCCAGGGCGTCCAGCTCTTGCCAGAGATCCAAGTTCGCGATCGTCTTTTGGCTCGCGCTTCGCCAGCCATTGGCCTTCCAGTTGGCGAGCCAATGAGCCATGCCCTTCAGAAGATACTGGCTGTCAGCGATCACGATGATGGGCAAGGTGCGCCCCTTGAGGGCAGCTAGACCGGCTATGGCCGCCCGAAGCTCCATTCTTTGGTTCGTGGTGTACGCCTCGCACCCCGTTATCTCTTTGCGCTTCAATTCACTTCCCGAAGGGCTGACCCGTCGAAGGAGCGCGGCGAAGCCGCCAGGGCCTGGGTTCCCAAGGCAAGAGCCGTCTGTGTGGATTGTGATGTAGTCGCCGGTAAGCGTTTCCTTAGGCGGCGGTTTGGATGGCACGATGGGTCGTCTCCTCCTAACGAAGAGCGCCCCGAGGCTTCCCCCGAGGCGCTAAAACGGTGTGGTCATGGTGAGCTTCTAGGCCGCTTATCAGGTGCGACCTCCCCAAAATGGGGAGCTATAGGAATGGGGAGCGTAGGGCTCAAAACTCATGGCCGCCGTCCCCTGTATCCTCCTCGTGATCCTCAGTCGGGACGCATCCGAGGCGATCGAGATAGGACATGCAATCCCCGATCCGGTGGCCCATAAGATCCCTGAAGACGTAAGCGGCAAACTCAGGGCTTGCCTGTAGGCGGGGCCCTATGGCCTTCCGGATGATCCTGGCCGCGTCACGGGCTTTCGCCTCCAGTTCTTCCTCTGTGAGATCCACCGGGGAATACTCCCGCCCCTTCGCGAGATCGAAGGCGTGACGCCAACTGGCGACCTCTAGGCCCTCGTCTCCCAGGGCCACCAAGGCTGCTCGCATGTTGCTGACCTGGGCTTCCGACACTCCCGAAGCCCCAGCGACCTCCCGGATGGAATAACCCTGCTGTGCCCTGGTAAGGTCCCAGGCCAGATCCTGTCGTTGCCTGTTGTCCAGCACAAGAGCGACCTTGCCGGCTCTCCTACTGGCCTCCAAGAGCGCCTGAGGAGGCGTCCCCTGGAACACCTCAACAGGGATGTCGCTGCGGCCGAACCGGCGATAGACCTCAAGCCTATAATGGCCATCAACCACGACGAAGGTTCGGCCGGCGGGGATCACAAGGATCGGGTCTAGGTCGCCTCCCGGCCCCACGCTTTTTAGGGCAGCTGTGAGGTCGCCCAAGTGCCAATCTGCAAGGGATGCTCCCCGGACACTGAAGGCATCGGGATCCGTCCTCAGGGCCGCAACAGGCAATTTCGTGGGGTGCTGACCCGTGGTCGGGGAAGACAGCCTAGCCAGGCGATCCAGTGCTATCGCTCGCCTCGACCGGCCGGCTCCTTGGACGAGTTCCCCAAAGGCATCCAGATCGTTCTCTCCACGTGCCGCCGTCTGCCTCATGCGACATCCTCTTGAAACTCGCTGAAGTGATCCCGGCGGGGCCGCCCGTCCTTGCAGAGGGTCAGGTTGCTGCGTCTGAGATCGCATCGATCATTGCCGACAAAGCGGACGGCTTGCCCACGGGACGCTTTGAGGAGGACCCGGTGGACCGGAATGAGGTTGCCGGGTGAGCGGGTGATGCAGGCTTTGACGTAGGCGTGACCGCTCCCGTTGTCGTTCAGGATCCACGGGGCTTCCCTCAGGATCTTTGGAAGGCCGTCATAGTCCTGAGCCTCCACGACCGCCCATCGGCCTCCTTTGGCGTCCAACGGCACAAGGACGATAGGGACGTTCTTTGTGTCTCTCTCTCGAATGATGGGAAGGCGGCTTGCAGGTTTCATGGTTTCCTTTCGTTGGATACAGAAAGGGCCTCGCAAGGAAGTAATCCCCGAGACCCCAAAGTTATCTTCTCAGTGTATCAGCTTCTACCTATGCCGAAGCGATAGATGGAGTTCGTATGATCTATTGGTATTAAACAAGACCTCGCCAACCCCTAGTTAATCTCAGGCTACGAAGGGAAGGGCTAGGGACGCCGCCTGGCGCTTTCTCTTGCTACGGGTCATTCTCATTCTAAACTACTGTAATCGCTTATGTTTTACCTATCAAGATTAGATCCAGTAAAAGGCCCGAAGAGAGCCAGCCATTACTTCCGGTCAGGTCAACCCTTCCAACGCTCGATAGAGCGCCTGCGTCTCTCTCTGCTTCTCTTCCAGGTCCCGCTCCTCAAGGGCGGCAAGGCGCAAGCCGGCAGCCCCTAGCGCCTGGGTGATCCATGCGCCCATCACTTCGGCCACTTTGGGCGGAAGCTCTCGGTAGACTCTGCGGACCTTGCCTGTCCGATGGTCCCAGCCAGCCCCGACGTTCATGTCCCCGACGCCGCG
This sequence comes from Aureimonas sp. D3, assembly GCF_001463805.1. NCBI lineage: Bacteria > Pseudomonadati > Pseudomonadota > Alphaproteobacteria > Hyphomicrobiales > Aurantimonadaceae > Aureimonas > Aureimonas sp. D3. Next base: position 91,645 of record NZ_BBWM01000029.1, read on the forward strand.
AACCCGCCGAACAAGCTGGGTGGCGAATGCACGATCAGAGCGGAACCGCCTCGGCTCCAACTCGCGCATGACGAACATGGCTAGGGCAGTATCGACCACTTCTCCGTTCAGCCCCTCGGCCGCAACCCGCGACACGGCATCGGCGGCCTTGGTCTCATAGGCGGGCATAGGTCGGCCCGCACGGTGCCTCTCAAGTATCCCTGAGGCGTAGCCCACGACGTCGCCCCAGCGGGCCTCCAGCTGTCCCCAGAGCGGGCTTCCTGCATTCTTCGCTCTTCTGGCACTCACAATGCGAAGGTACGGCTCAAGGGCGGCCTTGGTGATGCCCTGTTGGTCCGTGCTGCCGTGGCGTCTGAGACGGGCGCGGTGTGCGCGACAGTGGACCCCAAACCGCGTGGCGGTTCCCGAGGTGCATCCTGCGGCGCGGCATATGCGTGTCATGGTTCTCCTTCTGAGATTAGTGGCCGTCCTGAGGCGAACAGAGCCGGAATTATTCTGACGTGGTGAGCCGGCCGGCTGCGGTGCTCGGCTGGCTTATGGACGCACCACGGTTCACGCGATGGGCCTTCAGCGGTTGCTCGATGGGTGCTTGGGTCTCAAGATCGGGACCATTTAGGAGGATGATCGACACCGCTCCTTCTTGCGGTTGGTCACCCTATTCCGGTGGGCGGCTCGGCAAGGGCTCAGGCTGGGCGTTCCCTATAGCTATGGGTCACCATGAAGGCCGTGGCCCTGTGTTGGCCTTATTGCGGACCACCCTCGAAATTCCCTCTTGTGCCTTTCCCAGCCTTCGGGCTCCATGGCCGTAAGGCCCCCGACAACTCCTTGATTTTTTAAGGAGGAGTCCGCCTGTGAAGAAGACCAAACGCCCCAAGACCTCCCGTCCCCGTCCCCCAGCTGCGGCTCCAAAGCGCCCGCAAAGGGATCCATTGACCACTACGAGCATCGTGCTCAGGGGCCTGCGCTTGGCGTTCGAGCTGGCTCAGTGGTTCTTAGAATGAGGGCGCTATGGGAGGGGCGCTGGTTTAGCTCCGCTCCAGCGTTGAGCGTTCCACTCGCCAGAGGTCGGCCTAGAATGGGGAACCACAGTTCCGCATGTTGCGGAGTCATGGCCCGCCCCTCTCCCCGAAGGCTCCTCATGAACCAAGTGGCTGACGTCCCGGCTCAGAAGAAACTTGGATGCCATCCCAAGCCAGAGCCAACCGAACAACGGCGGTTCCTTGGTCATCTCAAGGTCTATCTTAAGACCATGTATCCGGGATGCCCCAAGGATTGGCGGCAGGGATTGCTACTGCGAACCCGGCAACGAGGCATGTATGGCCGTCTCGGTGAGATCGCGGGCCTGTTGGTCTCCAACTCGATACGCCATCAGGTGACCAGCTATGAGCACCTCTTACAGCTCGGTGGGGCTGACCTTGGAGACACCCCTCGACAGGCTGCGCGGAAGATCGTGGCGAGGGACGTGGAAGACCTTGCGGTCTCTTGGCGCGTTGGGTCGGCAGAGAACGACCCCGGCTATATCGAACTCCGGGATGAGTGCCGCCGACTCTGGCGCGAAGCCCCTGAGGGAACGCCCGTTCTGGACTTGATAGCAGCTGAGAACGCGGCCATTGCCCAGTATCTGGAAGAATGGGCCGTTGGGCGTGAGGTCCATCAAGTGAGCCCTGGGGACCGGCCGGCGGCGACCTTGGTTCTCAAATGGTCGAAAGCATCGTCACAGACCAGCGCATAGGCCCCTTCTCGATTTGCTGCGAGGATCCTTGCCCGTCCTCCGGTCTGTCCATATCCTCCCCGGAGTGCGGTGGCTCATGCCTCCCGCCCCCTTTGGCTAGAAGGGCATCATGGAGGGTCGCGGGGACGAGACTGCGGCCCTCTCCCGCCATCTAGCCATAGGCTTATGCCCAGGCCGCAAGAGCCGCTTGGGCCGCTGCCGGATCGTCCTTGATGCGATAGACGGTCTGCCGCGAAAGGCCGGTGGTGCGAGCGATCTCGGCCACGCCCATTCCCTTGCCCGCCATGTCCGCGACGGTTGCGACGTTCTCGGCCGTGTAGCTCGGCTTGCGGCCCTTGTACGCTGTTCCCGCGTCCTCGCCCTGCTTGGCCTTTGCCGCCGCAATGCCGGCCCTCTGGGCCTCCTTCGTGGCCTCGGCCTGGGATTGGCCCATCGCCGCCATGAAGCCGATCAGCGCATCGCGCACGGCGGCAGACATGGGGTCTGTAGCCTGCCCGTCGAAGACCATCCCGTTGATGACAGTCCGCACGGTCACGCCCCGGCGCATGAAGTCGCGAATGGTGTCGGTCACGTCCTCATAGTTGCGGCCCAGGCGGTCGATCCAGCGGACGACCAGGGTGTCCCCCGAACGCAGCATGTCGAAGAGGCGCTTGCCCTCGGGGCGATCCTTCATCTTCACCGCCACCCCCGACACGCCATGGTCAGCGATGACATGATCGAAGGTGAACCCTGCGGCCTCGGCTTGGGTACGCTGGTGGTCTAGCGTCTGTTCGGTGGTGGAGACACGGGCATAGAGGAAGGTGGCCATTAGGGATCCGGACTGTCCGTTGCGGTTATGTCCGAATAGATGAACGTCCGAATGTTCATAGTCAACCCTAACGGACGATCTTTTGTCCGAATAAGCGCCGTCCGCTACGGTATGCCCTAACGGACAGCAATAACCTGGGCAACGGCGCTACACGCCCATCTAACGAGTCTTTCCCATCAACGTGTCGAGGGCGAGCAATGAAGCACGTTATCTACAAGACAACAGATCCGGAGACGGGCGAGTATTATCTTGGGAAGCACTCCACCAAAGACATACGGGATGGCTATCAAGGATCCGGACGATGGGTTGCGAACTGTCGCCGCAACGGAATCCCCTTGGTCACTGAGGTCGTCTCAGTCTTTGAGACTGAGCGAGAGGCCCTTGCACATGAGCGCAGCTTGGTGACCGCCGAACTCCTGAAGACCGACCCTCTATGCCGGAACCAAACAAGGGGCGGTCGGGGCAGCTTCTCGCATCTTGCGGGTGTACCAAAGCCCGATTGGCTCAAGGCGTCGGTATCCCGCAAGCTTGCTGGTTTGTACGCCGCAATGTCCCCAGAGGAGCGATTCGAAGCTAAGAGCCGCTTTCATGGCCGCAAGAGGCCCGACCATTCCGCAAGGATGCAGGGGGACGCAAACCCATTCTTTGGCAAGACGCATTCCCCTTAGACCAAAGCCAAGATCGCGGAATCCCGCACTTCTCAGCAGAGAGCCGAAGCATCCAAGGGCAACACGAATGTTCGGGGAAGGAATTGGTTCAATGATGGGTTATCCAGTTACATGCTTCCGTATGAGATAGGGGTGGCGAAGGGGCTCGTAGTTGGTAGGTTGGGCGGTTGGAACAGATCAGTCGGCCGACCCCATTCCGAAGGGACCAGCTAGGGGACTGTAGGAGTCGCGCATCACGCGGAATAGCTCGGGTGTCATGCTCGGCCACGCGCGGGAATGGCTCGGGCGTCACGTGCGCCAAACCGTGCGCGGTTGTCCTGCGCGACACCGTGCGCCCCCAGGGGGGTCTTCCGCGCAAGCTATATTATCGATTGACCGCTCAGATTTTTCCACCAGACATTCCGACCGCATACTTTGGGAGATACGGTTGGTCAAAGGTGCTGACGGGGTTCATCCTGTCGCGATCCCAAAACGCTTCCCAGATCATTCTGCCGAACCAAGGCGCTTTGAATTAAAGGCAACCGTTCCACTCGATCTCGAACCGCCGGCCGATCTTGATAGACATTCCAATTGTTTCCTTGGGGTTCCTGCCAAGGTCGCACCAGCACGGCACGGCAGACCCCTGTGGTCACCGGCTGGCGTATCGTTTTGCCAACGGCATGTCGGGAGCAGGGACGGCCAATTTCCAACTCAGTCCACTGGAGATGGGGTCTCGTGAGCTACAGGAAGATGAACGCTTTCGACCACCTCGCGGATCTGCTGTACGAGCGGGCCAGCTGAGTACCGGCCTAGGGTCTCACCTGTCCTCTTATGTCCGACTAGTGAGGCAATGAAATTCTCGCGGTTCCCTGCCTGTTCCGCTTTGGTGATGAACCAGCGCCGAAAGCTATGGAAGTCAACGCGGGACTGGCGAGAGCCCTTAGGAACGTCGTCCACTTTCATCTTGCGACGATAAGCAGTGAAAGCCTTCACCACCTTCTGGGATCGTTCTACGGCGCTCCCTGGCTTTGGCACGGGCAACTCGGGAAATAGCGGATCAGAAGCGCCCTTCCCCTTCGTTCTACGGGCAACAATTTCCAGTAGACCGGGGTGGATTGGAACCATGCGGATGCCAGCTGGGGTCTTGGCCTCGGTGATGTCAAAGCGGTTATCGAAGATGTCCCCGACCGTTAGCTTTGCGATCTCTTCGATCCGCATCCCCGATAAGGCGGCGATCGTCATCATGTCTCGTAGAAGGTCGGAGGGCCTTCCCCGGAACAGTCGGACTATCTCATCGTCCGTATATGGTCGCTTGGCATCGCCCTTTTTGGGTTGAACCTTAGCAAGGGACTGGCGAGCCCAAACGTTCTCTTGGGCATAGTCTTTTGTCTCTAACCATCTCCAGAAGCCCGATAGGCAGGAGATATCCTTGTTAGCTGTACGCCAATTGATCCCAACGCTTACAAACGCCTCAGTGACATATCGACCGGCGATCTTCCGGGTGCATCTCTCGACAGTCATAGGAAGGCGGTTGGTCTCAAGCCAAGCAACAAACTTGGTGGCGGCGCAGCGGTAATCGAGAACCTGACGCGGCTTCATTGGCCGCTCGGCTAGCCACTTCTCAATCAGGGGGGAGATTGGGGTCGCCTTACCGCTGGCGGTATCGAAGAACTCCTTGGCCCGCGTCACCCCTTCCCGCTTCGCGATCTCCTCCGCTCGATCATGGAGGACTAGCTCCAAGCGGTCCCTCTCGGTGACCTCATCATCTTGACCATCCCAATCGAGAGATGACGTTCCCTCGTGATCGGCCTCGACTAACATCTCCCGCCATCCAAGGGCCTCTGACACCAAAGGCGAAGTCCCGGCTGCACCCCGCAACAGTGTCCTCTCGGCTGCCTCAAGCTCGGCCTTCATCTCCGCTACGTGTCGAAACTTGTCTCTGTTCGCGATAGCAAGGCTATCAGTATGCAGTGATTGTTTGAGATGGGCGCGGCCAACGATCTTACGCAGCCGATCAGGCACCTTCACCACGACTATCCATTGGTTGCCGTGTCGAGCGAGATAACGCCGGTCGTGAGCCATGAGGGACCTTCTATGCGATGCAGTACCGCACGGGTACCCCAACTCAGTACCCCACAGCAAGCCCTTCAAATCAAGCACTTCAGGACTTTCCGTGGCTTATATAAATCAACGCTGAGGGTCCAGGTTCCCCAGCCAGCTTAAAATCCAAACCCAAAAGAATTCAGGCGTCGAGCCCATTCTCTAGCCGACGCATCTCTCGTGTTTCAGACACTCGGGTTAGACAATCGCCGTCGCAGACTGATCCTATCGATTGAGCTGAACGTGAAAATTGTCGCGGTTAACAGCCCGTCACCATTCGCTTTCTGGAAGTGGCGCCAAACTCTGGCGATCTCCATTCGTGCGGTCCAAATCCCCTCCCTCCTCGCGCCGACCTCTGTGACCGGTGCGCCATATGATACGAGGCATGACCGCGAAGCGTCTTCCCGAATAAAATCGGCATCGAAACGGTGAACGGTCCGGACGCGAACGTGGCCGACATCGTGGTCGCCTTTTCCGGCTCTGGCATTTAGCGTCTTGGTCGGATCATTGGAATCGAGGCCATGTCTCTGGACGCTTCTCCCGCCACGACGCTCACGATGGGCCGCGTCACGCTGACGGTTCACGATCTCGATCGCGTCGTGGCCTTCTATGAAGAAGCCGTCGGGCTGCATCTCCTTCGTCGGGATGCAGCCAGCGCCGAACTGGGCGTCGGAAGGCACGTTCTTCTCGAGTTGCGGCACGACCCGACGGCGCGGCGTCGCTCTGCGCGCGAGGCGGGGCTGTTTCACACGGCCTTTCTGCTGCCAAGCCGCACGGCGCTGGCGAACTGGACGCGCGAGGCGATGCGCCGGCAGAGGCCGGTCGTCGGCGCGTCGGACCATGCGGTGAGCGAAGCGATCTATCTGTCGGACCCCGAAGGCAACGGCGTCGAAATCTATGCCGATCGTCCGCGCGACCAATGGCGATGGGAGAATGGCGCGGTCGCCATGACGACGGACGCCCTTGATGTCGAGGACCTCCTCGCCGCCAGCGACGGCGCGCCCTGGACCGGTGTGCCGGAGGAAAGCTCGGTCGGGCATGTGCATCTTCAGGTCGGCGCGCTGGACGAGGCCGAAGCCTTCTATGCCGGCCGTCTGGGCCTCGATGTGACCTGCCGTTATCCCGGCGCGATCTTCTTTGCGGCCGATGGCTATCACCATCACCTCGCGACCAATATCTGGAACAGCCGAAAGGCGGGTCCGCGCGCCTTCCCGTCGACCGGGCTTTCGGAACTCGAAATCCATGTGGCTCCGGCACGCGCGGCGGGAATCGGAGCAGGCGGTGAAAGCGATACCCAGACGCCGCTCACGCTCGCCGACCCTTGGGGCACACGGATCGCGCTTCTCGTTCGATAAGGAGGTCGGACCATGCTGGTCGATGGCAAATGGGTGGAGAATTGGCAGCCGGTTCAGGCCAAGGACGAAAAGGGCGGCTTCGTTCGTCAGGTCTCGGGCTTCCGCCACTGGATCACCCCGGACGGCTCGGCCGGGCCGACGGGTGAGGCCGGCTTCAAGGCCGAGGCCGGACGCTACCATCTCTATGTCGCGCTGATCTGCCCTTGGGCCTCGCGAACGCTGATCGCGCGCAAGCTCAAAGGGCTGGAGTCATCTGTCAGCGTGTCCATCGTCGAGCCGGCTTTAACCGATCAGGGCTGGCGCTTCGGCGACGGAAGCCTGGCCGATCCCGACCCGCTCCACGGCGCGCGCTATCTGCACGAACTCTACACACGCGCCGACCCGCATTACACCGGCCGCGCGACGGTTCCCCTCCTCTGGGATCGCCAGACGGATACGGTGGTCAGCAACGAGTCCGCCGATATCCTTCGCATGTTCAATTCGGGCTTCGGCGATCTGGCGAAGAATAGCGTCGATCTCTACCCTACGGACCTGCGCGCCGAGATCGACGCGCTGAACGAGCGGATCTATCCGCGCCTGAACAATGGCGTCTACCGCGCCGGCTTCGCGACGACGCAGCTGGCTTATGAGGAAGCCTTCGCGGATGTCTTCGCGGAGTTGGGCGAGTTGGAAGACCGGATGTCGAAGGGTGGGCCGTTCCTGTTCGGCGACCGATTGACGGAAAGCGATATCCGACTGTTCGTGACGCTGGTTCGCTTCGACGCGGCCTATCACGGGCTCTTCAAATGCAATCAGCGGCGCGTGACCGATCACCCCGCGCTTCAGGCCTATATGCTGCGCATTCTTTCGCTGCCAGGTGTCCGCGAGACCGTCAGCATCGATCATATCAAGCGCGGCTATTATTCGATCCGGGCTCTCAACCCGACCGGCATCGTGCCGCTCGGGCCGGACCTGCCTTGGGCCGCGCAAACAAGCGCCTGAGCACGGCGGACACGGAGCCAGCCGCGACAATCAGGCGGCTGGCGGTTCTCTTGTCAGCCTTTAATGCGTTTGCGGCCGAAGGCAACGAAGGGAGCCGGCTCACTCGTTGCTCCCTTCCCCGATTATCCCCCCCTGGCCCGCATGGCCGGACCCAAAGCGGGCCCTGACGCACGAAAGCATCCCGAAGCGGCAGAGGGTCAATCGATGACGCCGGGCATGATCCGCGCGAGAAAGCGGATCATCCTGTGCCTGCGCCGCGACCTACCAGAGCGCCGCGTGGCGGTTCACGTCCTTGTAGAGGAGATAGCGGAACGGGCCGGGGCCACCGGCGTAGCAGGCCTGCGGGCAGAAGGCCCGCAGCCACATGAAGTCCCCGGCCTCGACCTCCACCCAATCTGAGTTCAGGCGATAGACGGCCTTGCCCTCCAGGACATAGAGCCCGTGCTCCATGACATGGGTTTCCATGAAGGGAATGATGCCGCCCGGCTGGAAGGTGACGATGGTCACATGCATGTCGTGGCGCAGATCGTTCGGATCGACGAAGCGCGTCGTGGCCCAGGCGCCGTTCGTGTCGGGCATCGGCGTCGGCGCGATGTCCTTCTCGTTGGTGAAGATCGGATCGGGTTTGGCGATCCCCTCGGCGGCTTCGTAGCGCTTGCGGACCCAATGGAACGTCGCCGCCGCCTCGCCCTCGTTGCGCAGGGTCCAATTGGACCCGGCCGGCAGATAGGCAAAGCCGCCCGGCGAAAGGCGGTGCGTCTCGCCGTTCAGCGTCACGCTGATCTCGCCGGAGACGACGAAGAGCGCGCCCTGCGCTTCCTCGTCCGGCTCAGGCTTGGCGCTGCCGCCGCCGGGCTGCACTTCCATGATGTATTGCGAGAAGGTCTCGGAAAAGCCCGTCATCGGCCGCGCGATGATCCAGAGCCGCGTCTTTTCCCAATGCGGCAGGAAGCTCGTCACGATGTCGCTGTAAACGCCGCGCGGGATGATCGCATAGGCGTTCGTGAAGACCGCCTTGCCGGACAGGAGCTGGTCCTGCCCCGGCAAGCCGCCGGGCGGCGAGAAGTAGGAGCGTTGTGTCATGGCCGACGCCTTCCTCTGAATGGTGAATCAGGCTTCGCATCGCATGAGGAAGGCTTCAGCGGCAACGCCTCTTTCTTGCCGTCTGGCCGCGCTTGAGAGTAAGCCTCGGCTGACTGAGGAGACGACACGCCCATGACCGCCCCGCGCCCATCCATCGACAGCCTCATCGCCGCAGAGATCGGCGCGCGGGAGGCGCAGGTCACCGCCGCCGTCGCGCTGCTCGACGGCGGCGCGACGGTTCCCTTCGTCGCGCGCTACCGCAAGGAGGCAACGGGCGGGCTGGACGACGCGCAGCTTCGCACGCTGGAAGTGCGGCTCACCTATCTGCGCGAGCTGGAATCGCGGCGCGAGACGGTGCTGCGCTCCATCCGCGAACAGGGCAAGCTGACGGACGCGCTCTCGCGCCAGATCGAGGGCGCGACCACCCGCGCCACGCTGGAAGACCTCTACCTCCCCTTCCGTCCCAAGCGTCGCACGCGCGCGGACGCCGCGCGCGAAAAGGGTCTCGGGCCGCTGGCTGAAACCCTCCTGACCGATCGCTCCGCCGACCTGGAGGCACTGGCCAAGCGCTTCCTCGGAGATCAGGTGGCCGACACCAAGGCGGCGCTGGAGGGCGCGCGCGACATCGTGGCCGAGACCATGGCCGAGACGCCGGCGCTGGTCGGCGCGATCCGCACCCATCTCGTCGCCAAGTCGCGCATCCGCGCCAAGGTGCAGAAGGGCAAGGAAGAGGCCGGCGCCAAGTTCTCCGACTATTTCGACCATGAAGAGAAATGGGCGACGGCCCCGAGCCACCGCGTTCTGGCGCTTCTACGCGCCGAAAAGGAAGGCGTCATCTCGCTCGACATCGAAGTGGATGCCGACGACGCCTCGCCGGTGAAGCCGGTTGAAGCGATGATCGCGCGGCAGTTCGGCGCGAAGACGCAGGGCGGCACGCCGGCCGAGCGCTGGTTGATGGATGTCGCGCGCTGGGCGTGGCGGCAGAAGATTCACGGCTCGCTCTCCAACGAGATGATGGCGACCATGAAGGAAGGCGCGGATGCCGAGGCGATCCGCGTCTTCTCGCGCAATCTGAAGGACATTCTGCTCGCCGCCCCCGCCGGGCCGAAGGCGACGATGGGTCTCGACCCTGGCATCCGAACCGGCGTCAAGGTCGCGGTCGTGGACGGAACCGGGCGGCTGGTTGAGACGGCGACGGTCTATCCGTTCCAGCCGCGCAATGACGTGGCGGGCGCCATGATGGTGCTGGCCGGCCTGATCGAGAAGCACAAGGTCGAGCTGGTCGCCATCGGCAATGGCACGGCCAGCCGCGAGACCGAGAAACTGGCGGCCGATGTCATCGCCAAGCTGCCGGGGGTCAAGCCCACCAAGGTCGTCGTGTCGGAAGCCGGCGCGTCCGTCTATTCGGCCTCCGAGATCGCCTCACGCGAATTGCCGGGGGTCGATGTCTCCCTGCGCGGCGCGGCGTCCATCGCGCGCCGCCTGCAGGACCCGCTCGCCGAGATCGTGAAGGTGGACCCGAAGGCCATCGGCGTCGGCCAATATCAGCACGATGTCGATCAGCCCGCGCTCTCCCGCGCGCTGGAAACCGTGGTGGAAGACGCGGTGAACGCGGTCGGCGTGGATGTGAACACCGCCTCCGCCGCGCTCCTGTCGCATGTCTCGGGCATCGGCCCGTCGCTGGCGGACGCGATCGTCGCGCACCGGGACAAGGAAGGCCCGTTCAAGACGCGCCGCGCGCTTCTGAAAGTGCCGCGCCTGGGGCCGAAAGCCTTCGAGCAATGTGCGGGCTTCCTGCGCATTCAGGGCGGCACGGAGCCGCTGGACGCCTCGGCGGTCCACCCGGAAGCCTATCCCGTGGCGCGCAAGATCGTCGAGGCCTGCGGGCGCGATCTGCGCTCGCTGATGGGCGACGGCGCGGCGCTGAAAAAGCTCGACCCGCAGCGTTTCGTCGGCGACGGGTTCGGCCTGCCGACGGTGAAGGACATTCTGGCGGAACTGGAGAAGCCCGGCCGCGACCCGCGCCCGGCCTTCCGCACGGCGAGCTTTGCCGAAGGGGTCAACGAGATCAAGGACCTGCGCCCCGGCATGATGCTGGAAGGCACGGTGACGAATGTCGCCGCCTTCGGGGCCTTTGTGGATATCGGCGTCCATCAGGACGGTCTCGTGCACGTCTCGCAGATCTCGGATCGGTTTGTGAAGGACCCGGCCGAGGTGGTGAAGGCTGGCCAGGTCGTCCGGGTACGCGTGGTCGAGGTGGACGAGAAGCGCAAGCGCATTTCGCTCTCGATGAAGACACAGGCCGAGCCGGATGCCGCCCCTCGCAAGCGCGACGAGGCTGGCGCTTCCAAAGGCCAAGCCCGGCCGGATCGGCGCGAGGCGAAGCCCGCCGCACCTCAGATCGGCGGCTTCGGCGCGGCTTTGGCCGACGCCTTCAAGCGCCGATAGGTCGCCGGCCTTGAGCGCATCCAAGACCCCGCCCGGCGCGAGTGGGCGGGCCGCCCTTCCCTATCCCAATCCGGACCCCGCGCTCTGGCCACGCTATGGCGCGCTCGGATGGCTCGCGCGACTTCAGCTCGTCTGGCGCGAGCGGCGCTATCGCCAGCGGGGCAAGGCAACGGGCGATTGCAGCCTGACGCAAGTCAAGCCGATGGCCGCCGCGCCGGGGCCGCGCGACATCGTGCTGATCACGGTGGTGCGCAATGCGATGGCGACGCTGCCCTCGTTTCTCGACCATTACCGGCGGATGGGCGTGCAACATTTCGCCGTCGTGGACGACGCCTCCACGGACGGAAGCCGTGCCTTTCTCAAAGCGCAGCTGGACCTCGCGCTCTTCACCTCCGCCGGCAATTTCCTGACCTCGGGCGGCGGTCTCGTCTGGCGCGATAGGATGCTGGACCGGATCGGCCGGGGCCGCTGGGTCCTCTCGATCGACAGCGACGAATATCTGATCTTCCCCGGCTGCGAGACGCGCCCGCTGCAGAGCTTCGTGACCGATCTCGAACGCGTCGGGCTGAAGCGCGCCATGGCGCCGATGATCGATCTTTACCCGGAAGGGCCGATCGGCGGCGTCGAGCCATCAGCCGATGCGCTGAGCCCGCCGACCGCGCTCTGCCCGCTCTTCGACGGCTCCCATTATGAGGTGGCAGACGAAAAGTTCTGCACGTCCATTCGAGGCGGTCCGCGCAACCGTGTCTTCGGGACACAAATGCGGATGACGAAGTTCCCGCTTCTTTATGCCGACGCGGCGCTGCATTTTGCGACCAACACCGCCCATGGCCCGCTGCCGCTCGCGCGCAATTTCGCCCCGCCCGACGCGGTGCTGCTGCATCAGAAATTCGCGCCCGGCGCGGTGGAAATCTTCCGCACGCTGGCGGGCGAGGAAGCGCATTTCAACGGCGCGGAATTCTACAAGGCGATCGTGAAGAGCGACGAGTTCGGCCCGCACACGGACTTCCGCTACGAGGGTTCGCTGCGCTTCCAGTCCTCGGAAGATCTCGTTCGTCGCGGCTTCATGCGCGACCTCAGAAACTAGAAGGGCGGCCCGAAGGCCGCCCTGTTCGTCAGGCCGCGAAGACCACGAGCAGATCCTTGGCGTCGATCTGATCGCCAGACCGCACATGCACGGCCGAGATGGTTCCGTCCCGCTCGGCATGAAGCGCGGTTTCCATCTTCATCGCCTCGATAGAGAGGAGAATGTCGCCGGCCTTCACCGCCTGACCCGGCTGCACGGCCAGCGTCGAGACGACGCCGGGCATGGGGGCGGCGACATGGGCCGGGTTGCCGGCTTCCGCCTTCGGTCGAGCTGCGCCTGCGCCGCCCGCTTTGGAACGGTCCGGCACCTTCACCCGGCGCGGCTGGCCGTTCAGCTCGAAGAAGACCGTGCGACGGCCCTTCTCGTCCGTATCGGCCGTGCCGAGGCAGCGCACCACCAGCGTCTTGCCGGGTTCGAGATCGACCAGAATCTCTTCTTCCGTGCCGATGCCATAGAAATAATTGGCGGTCGGCAGGGTCGAGACCGGGCCATAGGTTTCGGCGGCCAGCGCGAAATCCGTGAAGACCTTGGGATACATGAGGTAGGAGGCAAACTCCTGATCGGAAATCTTCCGGCCGAGCTTCTCCTCGATCTTGGCGCGCTCGGCGGCAAGATCGGCGTCGGGGATCAGCGAGCCGGGACGAACCGCGATCGGCGCCTCGCCCTTCAACGCCTTCCTCTGCAAGCCTTCCGGCCAGCCACCGGGAGGCTGGCCGAGATCGCCGCGCAGCATGGCGACCACCGAGTCCGGGAAGGCGATGTCGCGGGTCGGGCTTTCCACGTCCGCGACCGTCAGATCCTGCGCCACCATCATCAGCGCCATGTCGCCCACGACCTTGGAGGACGGCGTGACCTTCACGATGTCGCCGAACATGGCGTTGGCGTCGGCATAGGCCTGCGCCACTTCGTGCCAGCGGGTCTCTAGTCCGAGCGAACGCGCCTGCTCCTTGAGGTTGGTGAACTGGCCACCCGGCATTTCGTGGAGATAGACTTCCGAGGCCGGTCCCTTCAGATCGCTCTCGAAGGCCGCATACTGGTTGCGCACCGCTTCCCAATAGAAGCTGATGCGGCGGATGGCTTCCTGGTCGAGCCCCGGATCGCGCTCCGAACCACGGAGCGCCTCGTTCAGCGACCCGAGGCACGCCTGCGAGGTGTTCCCCGACAGCGCGTCCATCGCCGCATCCACGGCATCGACGCCCGCGTCCACGGCGGCAAGGATGGTGGCCGCCGCGATGCCAGACGTATCATGCGTGTGGAAATGGATGGGCAGGCCCACCTCGTCCTTCAGCGCCTTGACCAGAACCCGCGCGGCGGCGGGCTTGAGCAGACCCGCCATGTCCTTCAGGCCCAAGATATGCGCGCCCGCGCGCTCCATCTCCTTGGCGAGATTGACGTAGTATTTCAGATGGTACTTTGAGCGGGCGGGGTCGAAGAGATCGCCCGTATAGCAGATCGCGCCCTCGCAGAGCTTGCCCGATTCCAGCACCGCGTCCATCGAGACGCGCATGTTCTCGACCCAGTTCAGGCAGTCGAACACGCGGAAGAGATCGACGCCACCGCTCGCGGCCTCGCGCACGAACTGCTTCACTACATTGTCGGGATAGTTGGTGTATCCGACGCCGTTGGAGCCGCGCAGGAGCATCTGCAGAAGGATGTTGGGCGCCTTTTCGCGGATCAGCGACAGGCGCTCCCATGGATCTTCGGTGAGGAAGCGCATGGCGACGTCGAAGGTCGCCCCACCCCAGCATTCGAGCGACAAAAGCTGCGGCAGCGCGCGCGCATAGGCGTCCGCGATGCCCACGATGTCATGCGTGCGAACGCGGGTCGCGAGCAGCGACTGATGCCCGTCGCGCATCGTCGTGTCGGTGACGAGAACCTGGGGCTGCGCGCGCATCCACTCGGCGAAGCCCTTGGCCCCAAGCTCTTCCAGCTTCTGGCGGGTGCCCGGCCGGATCTCGCCCCGGAACTGCGGCGCGACCGGCAGGCGCGCGTCGGCGGGCGGGCGCGGTCGGTTCTTGGTCTCTGGATGGCCGTTGACGGTCACGTCGGCCAGATAGGTCAGGAGCTTGGTGGCGCGGTCGCGGCGCTTCACCTGCGCGAACAGTTCCGGCGTCGTGTCGATGAAGCGCGTCGTATAGGAATTGTCGGCGAAGGCCGGGTGCGTGATGATCGCTTCGAGGAAGGTGAGATTCGTCGCCACGCCCCGGATGCGGAATTCGCGCAACGCGCGATGCATGCGCGCGATCGCTTCCCTTGGGCTGGGGGCCCAGGCCGTCACCTTTTCCAGAAGCGGGTCGTAGAAGCGCGTGATGATCGCGCCCGAATAAGCCGTGCCGCCGTCCAGACGAATGCCGAAGCCCGTCGCGCCGCGATAGGCGGTGATGCGCCCATAGTCGGGAATGAAATTGTGCTCGGGGTCTTCGGTCGTGATGCGGCACTGCAGCGCGTGACCGTTAAGCTTGATGTCGGCTTGCGCCGGCACGCCCGATTCCGGCGTGCCGATGGCCGCGCCGTCGAGAATATGAATCTGCGCCTTCACGATATCGATGCCGGTGACGACCTCCGTCACCGTATGCTCGACCTGGATGCGCGGGTTCACCTCGATAAAGTAGAACTCGCCCGAATCGGCATCCATCAGGAATTCGACCGTGCCCGCGCCGACATAGTTCGTCGCCGCGCAGATCGTGCGCGCATAGGCGGCGAGTTCGCGGCGGCGCTCGTCGTTCAGGTAAGGCGCGGGCGCGCGCTCCACGACCTTCTGATTGCGGCGCTGGATGGAGCAGTCGCGCTCGAAGAGATCGACCACGTTGCCATGCGTGTCCCCAAGGATCTGCACCTCGACATGGCGCGCGCGCTCGACCAGCTTTTCGAGGTAGACCTCGTCCTTGCCGAAGGCGGCCTTGGCCTCGCGTTTGGCTTCCAGCACCTCGCGCGCCAGGTCTTCGGCCTTGCGGATGGCGCGCATGCCGCGCCCGCCGCCGCCCCAGGAGGCCTTGAGCATCACCGGATAGCCGATCTCCTCGGCAAGACGCGCCACTTCCGCCATATCGTCGGGCAGCGGATCGGTGGCGGGCACCACGGGCACGCCGACCTCGATCGCGAGATTGCGCGCCGCGACTTTGTTGCCCAGCCGGCGCATCGTTTCCGGCGATGGACCGATGAAGGTGATGCCGTTGTCGCGGCAGGCATCGGCGAATTCGGGGCTCTCCGACAGGAGGCCATAGCCGGGATGGATCGCATCCGCGCCCGACTGCTTGGCGACGCGGATGACCTCTTCGATCGACAGATAGCTTTCGATGGGGCCGAGATCGCGCGAGAGATGCGGGCCGCGACCGACCTGATAGCTCTCGTCGGCCTTGAAGCGATGCAGGGCGTATTTGTCTTCTTCCGCCCAGATCGCGACGGTCTTGAGGCCCAGCTCGTTCGCTGCCCGGAAGACGCGGATCGCGATTTCCGAACGGTTCGCCACGAGAATCTTCGCTATCGCCAACTGCCCATTCCCCCAAATCGACGTTTCGATAGCGAACTAACGCCAAGTTCCGCCGCGTTGCAATGCAGCAGCGAAGAGCGATTGTATCGAAGCGCAAATTCTCCATACTGGAACCATTCCAGGGAGGAGGCTTGCCATGTGTCATCTGTTTTCCGGGATTCCACTCTCGCAATACGAGAGCGAGACGCGCTCGGTGCGCCTTGGTGGCCACGCCACGTCGATCCGTCTGGAAGCGGTCTATTGGCAGGCGCTGGAAGAGCTGGCCCGCTCGCAGGGCATGACGCTGCCACGCTTCCTGACCGTGCTCTATGACGAAGTGCTGGAGCTGCATGGGGAGGCGCGCAACTTCACCTCGCTTCTGCGCTGCGTTTGCCTTCAGGACGCCGAGCGACGCAATGGGGCCGCGCCCAAGCCCATGGTGCGCGTCGCGGCCTGACGTCGCCTTTTCATTCGGCCTCCGGCCTTGCGGCCGGAGGCTTTGGCAGAGGCGCTATTTCGCCTTGGCGGCTTCGTCCAGAAGCGCGGTGAAACTCGGCTGCGCCTTGCCGGGGTGCTTCACCGCACGCGCGGCCTCCAGATTGTCCGGCTTGCCCGCCACCACCAGCGCGACCATGCCCATGCCGTAATGCGGCGTGCATTTGATGCCGTAGACACCCTCCTTCTCGATCTTCAGCGTGTAGGGATGGTTGAAGCCGCTCTTGAAGGGCTCCACCCCGTCCGGCCACATGCCCTTGATCGACTCGGCATTGTGCCCCGGCTGCGTCGGCACGAAGGTGACCGTGTCGCCCGGTGCGGCGACGATATAGTCCGGCTCGAACACCATCGCGCCCTTGACGCCGAGATTGAGCATCTTCACCTCGTGGTCGGCCGCCTGTGCGGCCGGGGCGAAGGCACAGACGAGGGCGAGAAGGCCAAGGGCGCGGGCAGTTCCGTTCGGCATGTCGATGATCCGTCGTTGCGAGTTTCAAATATTGGGGCGCGCCGGCGCCAAGGGAGGAGAGAGGCACCGGCGCGGCGGCGTCCAGCCCAAGGGGAGAGCGGGCCGGACACCGCGACCAACGGGCCGGTCGGCCATAGCCCGCCTTTTCCGCGTAGGGCGAGGCGAGCCAGGGCGCGGAGCCCGCGCAGTCCGGTCAGAGTTCGCCGCGCGCCATGCGCCCGGCGATATGGTCGGCCTGACGCAGCGCCAAGGCGACGATGGTCAGCGTCGGGTTTTCCGCCGCGCCCGTGGTGAACTGCGAGCCGTCGGAGACGAAGAGATTGGGAATGTCATGCGTCTGGCCGAAGCGGTTGACGACGCCGTCGCTCGCCTTCTCGCTCATGCGGTTGGTGCCGAGATTATGGGTCGAGGGATAGGGCGGCGTGTGGATGGTGCGCACCGCGCCGACCGCCTCGTAGATGGCCGAGCCCTGCTTGTAGGCATGGTTGCGCATCGCCGTGTCGTTCTCGTGATCGTCGAAATGGACCGAGGCGACGGGCATTCCGAACGCGTCCTTCTCGTCCGCCAGCGTGATGCGGTTCTCCTCGCGCGGCATGTCCTCGCCCACGATCCAGAGCCCGGCCATGTTCTGGTACTGGTCCATGGCGCTGGAGAAGTCCCGGCCCCATTTCTGCGGGTCGAGGAAGGCGGCCATGAAGGGCAGGCCGAGCGACAGCGTCTCGAACTCGTATCCCCCGGCAAAGCCGCGGCTCGTATCGTGGCGCGCCTCGTCGCGAACGATGCCCGCCATGGTTGTGCCGCGATACATGTGCACGGGCTTGTCGAAGATGCCGTAGACCGAGCCCGTGGTGTGGCGCATGTAGTTGCGCCCGACCTGACCGGACGAATTGGCGAGCCCGTCCTTGAACTGGTTCGAATGCGAGTTGAGAAGCAGACGCGGGCTTTCGATCGAATTGCCGGCGACCGCCACCGCCCTCGCCTTCTGCCGCTGCTCGACGCCGTTGGCATCGGCATAGACGACGCCCGTCACCTTGCCTTGTGCGTCATGCTCGATGCGCAGGACCTGGCATTCCGGCCGAACCTCCAGCTTGCCGGTCGCCTCGCCCTTCGGGATTTCGGCGACGAGCGTCGACCATTTGGCGCCGGACTTGCAGCCCTGGAAGCAGAAGCCGAGCTGCATGCAGGAGCCGCGATCGTCGCGCGGCTCGGAGTTGATGGCCATGCGGCCGGTATGGACTTCTTTGTAGCCGATCTTCTTGGCGCCGGCCTCCAGCACCTTGAAATTGTTGTTGCCCGGCAGACCCGGAATGCCGTTGGTGCGTGTCACGCCCATCCGGTCCTCGGCCTGCGCGTACCAGGGTTCCAGTTCCTTCAGGTCGATCGGCCAGTCCAGGAGATTGGCCCCGGCGATCTCGCCATAATGGGTGCGCGTCTTGAACTCGTGTTCCTGAAAGCGCAGCGAAGCGCCGGCCCAGTGGACGGTCGATCCACCGACGGATTTCACGATCCAGGCCGGGAGATTCGGGAAGGTGCGGGAAATGTCCCAGCTTCCCGAGGTCATGCGCTTGTCGGTCCAGGCGAGCTGGCTGAACGAATCCCATTCGTCGTTGATGAAATCCCAGGTCTCGTGCCGCTTGCCGGCTTCGAGGATGACGGTGTCGATGCCTTTCAAGGCCAGCTGGGTGCCGAGCGTTCCGCCGCCCGCGCCCGAGCCGACGATGACGAACACGCTGCCGTCGTTGAGGTCGTAGGGTGCTGCCATGATTGTTCCTCCCCGCCGCGCGCAGGCCGGGCTTCGTCTCGCTGCGAAGCCTCTTGCGGCCCGCCGGGCGTCTTCATGCGATTGAAGCCCGCGAAACCGGCGATCAGGTCAGCCAGTTGATGTCGTTGAAGCCGCGCTCGAGATAGCCGCCCTTGTCGAAGGAGGAGCCCTCGTAGCCGAAGACGGGCCAGAGGTCCTTCTGGTTGTAGAGCCCGACCACCAGATTGCCGCGCACCTTCTGGAAGAAGGGCGTCGGCTCGATCGCTTTCAGCAGCGCCACGCGGTCCGCCTCGCCCGCGACCTTGGCATAGGGCACGCCATGCGCCGCAGCGGCCGCCTTGTTGAGCGCGGCCATGCCATCTTCCAGAAGGGTCAGCTGGTCGGGCGAGCCGCGCGCCGCCTCATCCAGGATTTCGACGGCCGTGGCGTAGTGCTTGTCGGCGATCTTGTCGTGCGGATAGCAGTCCCGCGACATCTGGACGAGCGAGGCGAAGGTTTCGGGCTTGGTGGCCTTGGGCATCTGCGCCCAGGCCTTGCCGGTGACGAGCCCGTTCGGCAGGACGGCAACGGTGAGGAGCGTGGTGCCCGCCCCTTTCAGAAAGACACGGCGGGACAGGCCCGGCGCAGCAAGAGACCGCGTGGTCATTCATTCCTCCCAGATGAAATGGCGGCCGCCCCTCGAAGCCTCCCAGCCGGGGCGGCGGCAGAAATCAGGCGAAGCGCCAGCTCCGCTCGAGAACCTCGATCTTGTAGCCATCGGGATCTTCGATGAAGAAGAAGCGCGCGGCATTGCCATCCGGCGTCTTCAGCTCCTTGATGTCCTTGGGCGAGAGGCCGGCGGCCTTCAGCCTCTCGTGCTCGGCTTCGAGACCGGAGACCGAGACGGCCAGATGGCCATAGCCATTGCCGAGATCGTAGGGCCCGGACTGCCCCTTGTTGACGGTCAGCTCCAGTTCGAAATCCGTCTCGGCATTCTTCATGTAGATCAGGGTAAAGCTGTCGAAATCGATCCGATCGGCGATCTCCAGCCCGAAGGCGGTGCGATAGAACTCGACCGAGCGCGCTTCGTCGAGCACGCGGATCATGGAATGGATGAGCTTGGCCACGCGAAACGAACCCTGACTGAGGCCCTTCCCTTGGATCGGAAGGGATCATTGAACAATCAACAGATTAAGGACGGTTTTTGGGTGAAGGGTAGTAGCCCGATACGACAATGCCGGTCCCCTTTGACGCATCGCGGCAAAGATCACCCTCTTGTCCTGCGGCCGGGATCGGTTCACAGGCTGCTCGCATGACGAAAGCGGAAGCGGGCGATCCACTCGCCACCATCGAAGTCGCCATCGTGGGCGGGGGGCCGGCAGGGCTGGCGGCAGCCGAGATGCTGGCCGCGCGCGGGCGGACCGTCGGCGTGTTCGACGCCATGCCGAGCTTCGGGCGCAAGTTCCTGCTCGCTGGCAAGTCCGGCCTCAATCTCACGCATTCCGAACCCTATGAGCGTTTCGCCGCGCGCTTCGGCGAGGCGAATGCGCATCTTGCGTCGGCTCTCGAAGGGTTCACCCCGGAGGCCGTTCGAGCCTGGGCCGAGGCGCTCGGCGCACCGACCTTCGTCGGCTCGTCGGGCCGCGTATTCCCCGTCGCGATGAAGGCCTCGCCGCTGTTGCGCGCCTGGTTGAAGCGGTTAAGGGAGGCCGGCGTGCGCTTCTTCCCGCGCCATCGCTGGCTGGGGTTCGAGGGCGCGGCGCTTCGTTTTGCCACGCCCGAAGGTGAGCGTCTGGTCCCTGCGAGCGCGACGCTGCTGGCAATGGGCGGAGCCAGTTGGCCGAAGCTCGGTTCGGACGGCACATGGATGCCCATTCTCCAAAACCTCGGCATTGAGACCGCCCCGCTCCGCCCGGCCAATTGTGGATTCGACGTTGATGGGAGCGCGCCGCTGCGCGAGCGTTTCGCCGGCGCGCCGGTGAAAGCGGTCACCGCGCGCTCCAGCGCAGGACAGTCTCAGGGCGAGTTCGTGCTGACCAGGAGCGGCGTCGAAGGCAGTCTCGTCTATGCCCACGCGGCGGCCCTGCGTGATGCGATCGAGCGGGACGGCAGCGCTTGCCTCGAACTCGACCTCGCGCCCGGCCGCGCCCTGTCCGATCTCGCGGCGTCTCTCGCCCGCCAACCTGCCAAGGCGAGCTTCTCGACCCGGATGCGCAAGGGCGCGGGGCTGGATGCTGTGAAGACCGCGCTCCTACGCGACGGCACGTCCGAAGCGGAACGCGCCGATCCCGCTCGTCTCGCGGCCTCCATCAAGGCTTTGCCCCTTCGGCTCCTGCGCCCGCGCCCGATCGCGGAGGCGATCTCGTCCGCCGGCGGCATCGCGCTCGGTGAACTCGACGCGCGCTTCATGCTGACCCAGCGCCCCGGTCTCTTCGCGGTCGGCGAAATGCTGGATTGGGAAGCGCCGACCGGCGGCTATCTCCTGACCGCCTGCCTGGCCACCGGCCGCGCCGGGGGCCTTGGCGTGGACGCATGGCTGGGCGAAATCGCCAAGAAAGCCCGGAGCCGAGCCCGAAAGACCGTCAAGGCCATTCAGCCCTGACTTCGCCCACCTCGGTTCCCTGCCAATTGCGCAGATGGGTGCGCGACAGGCTGTCGTAGCGCTCCGCGAGGTCCGCATCGTGCCCCTGCCAAAGTCGGGCCAGCGTCGCGGCGACGGCCGCCTCTGCCGCGCGCGTCGCGCCATCCTCCGCCTTCAGGGCGAAGCCCAAGCCCAGCTCGGGCACCGCGCCACAGAAAACGCCTTCCGCGCCCGTCTTGGCGAAGACCCGGCCGGGCGCGGCTTCCATCAGGCGCAGGCAGGCGCGCTTCGTGCCCGACATCAGCCAGGGCTCGGCCATGCAGGCCGCCATCAGCCTTTGCCCGGCGCGCGCACGCTCCGGGGCAACGCCCTCCCCGCTCGCCAGCCGCGCGAAGCCCTGGGCCAGGTTTCGCAGCGGTGCGGCATAGGTTGGGATCGAGCAACCATCAATGCCCATCGGCAGGTCGCCTTCCTCCAGTCCGGTGACATTTGCGATGGCGGCCCGCACGCGGCGCTGAACGGGATGCTCCGCGCCGACATAGCTCTTCGGGTCTTCCCCCAGATGAACGGCCGTGCAGAGAAAGCCCGCGTGTTTGCCCGAGCAATTGTTATGAAGCTGCGTCGGCTGGAGACCGCGTCTCGCCAGCGAAAGCGCGACAGGCTGATCGAAGGGCCAATGGCATCCACATTCGAGATCACCTTCGCCGAGCCCAGCTCTCTCGAGCATCGTGCCGGCGAGTTCCACATGCCCGTCCTCGCCCGAATGCGAGGCGCAGCACAGCGATAAGGCGCGCGCGTCGAGCCCGAAGCGATCCGCCGCCCCGCTTTCGATCAGCGGTAGCGCCTGAAAGACCTTCACCGCCGAACGGGGAAACACCGGCGTCCCGACATCTCCGTGGGCGACGACATCGCGGCCCGCGCCGTCCACCACGGCCAGGCTGACATGATGTCGGCTCTCCACAGAACCGCCTCGGGTGACCTCGATGGTGATCGGCTTCATGTCCTGTCCTTTCCGGTCTCGGCGGGGCATGGCGGCCCTCAGCGTCGCATGGCATGTTCGTTCGCTCGCCTCGTCCCCATCTGACGAAGCGAACCTGCCTATCACGCTCTGTCAAACCGGCCGAACCATGCTGATTATCAGACCGCTTCTTTTGGCCTTCGTGCTGATCTATCTCCTGCCGGCCGCGCTGGCGACCGGGCTTTGGTGGATGGGCCAACATCCCACGAGTTGGAGCAAGGCGGATTGGAGTTCCGCATCACTTCTGCCGCTTGCCGGCGAGGATAAGGACGCAGCGGTCTATATTCTGGCGGCGCGCACCGGTGGCCTTAAGGGCGCGCTGTCCGAACACTCGTGGATCGTCACCAAAGCCCCTGGCGCGCAGCGATACGAGCGCTACGACAAGGTCGGCTGGGGCATGCCGATCCGTCACAACGGCTATGCGGCGGACGGGCGCTGGTATTCCAACGAGCCCCGCGTCGTCGCGGCACTGCATGGCCGAGCGGCCGAAGCGGCACTGCCTGACATCGCCAG
Organism: Aureimonas sp. D3; assembly: GCF_001463805.1. Taxonomy (NCBI): domain Bacteria; kingdom Pseudomonadati; phylum Pseudomonadota; class Alphaproteobacteria; order Hyphomicrobiales; family Aurantimonadaceae; genus Aureimonas; species Aureimonas sp. D3. Next base: position 114,169 of record NZ_BBWM01000029.1, read on the forward strand.
CGCCATCCAATCCTACCCCTTCGCCGCGCGCGGCGGCTACCGCATCTTTCCCGGCCCGAACAGCAACAGCTTCGTGGCTCATGTCCTGCGGGAGGTTCCGGCGCTCGGCGCGGTCCTGCCGCCGGCCGCCGTCGGGCGCGACTACCCGACCGACGGGCGCCTCGTCCGGCTCGACCGGGAGGCGGGGCAGTTCAGCGTTTCGCTGTTCGGTTATGCCGGCCTGTCCATCGGGATGCAGAGCGGCTTCGAAGTCAACCTGCTCGGCCTCGTCGCGGGCATTGATCCCTTCCGCTGGCAGATCAAGATCCCCGCCTTTGGCGCGTTCGGCTTCGCACCGCGCATCGCCTGACACGTCTCGGGCGAGGCACCGGTCCATTTGCAGATCGGCGCAAGTTTGATAGCGAACAGGCGACCAGCCAGATTTGGGGGAAGCGGATGTTTCTAAGCTGCGGCGATGCCTTGTTCGATGTGTTTGCCGGCGGCGATGAAGCCGATGTGGCGTCGATCTCGCTGAATGGCCGGATCGGAGGGTCGCCATTGAACGTCGCCCTCGGTCTGGCGCGCCTCGGCCATTCGACCGGCTATTTCACCAAGGTCTCGGGAGATCCGTTCGGCCGACGCATCCGCGCCTTCATGGAGCGCGAAGGAATTGCCCAAGACTTTCTGATCGACACCGATCGCAATACGACGCTCGCCATGGTCTCGTTGTCGAGCGCCGGGACGCCGCGCTACGACTTCTACATCGAAGGCACGGCCGATCGCTCCATCGAGCCGACGGAAGTCCCGACCTCGCTGCCGAACGAAATCGAGGCGATCCACCTCGCCTCCTACTCGACGGTGACGGAGCCGACCGCCAGCGCCCTCGCCCGGCTCGTTGCACAGGAGCACGCGCGCCGCTTCATCTCCTACGATCCCAATATCCGAGCCAGCATTGAGCCCGATCTCGACATCTGGCGCTCGCGCATCGGCGCGACGGTGCCTCTTTCCGCGCTGGTTAAAGCCAGCGAGGAGGATCTGGAGCAAGTCTATCCCGGCCGCGCGGTCGAGACGGTTCTGGCGGACTGGCTGTCGGCCGGCGCCTCGCTTGCGGTGGTGACGCTCGGAGAGCATGGAGCGATAGCCGCCAACCGCTCGGGGGTGACGGTCCGAGTGCCGGGTCGCTCCGTTGCAGTTGCCGACACGGTGGGCGCGGGCGATACGTTCCAGGCGGCTTTGCTGGCCGGGCTCAAGGAAGGCGGTAATCTGAGCGCCGAGGCCGCAGGATCGCTGGGCGAGGATGCCCTGACCGGACTTCTGGATTTCGCGGTGCGTGCCGCTGCCATCACCTGCTCGCGCCGGGGTGCCGACCTGCCGCGCCGGGCCGATCTGGACCTTCCGCCCCTCGTTTGATGACAAGTTCTTAAGCCTGGAAAGGGCCGCGCGGTGGTCACCGCGCGGCCCTTTTTCATGTCCATCGTCCACAGAACGCAAAAAACCCGCCGCGACTCACATCGCGACGGGCTGAAGAGAAGACCAGCCTCCGGAAAGGCCGATCGACCAATCTTAGTTGAAGCGGAACGAAGCCTTGGCCCAGACCGTGTGGAAGTCGAGGTTGGACGAGGAGTCAGCGTTGAACGAGGTCTGCGTGACGCCGTTCGTGTAGGTGATCTTCGTGTCGGTCTTGCCGAGGTCGGTGTAGAGGTACTCGAGGCCGAGCGAGAAGTTCGGCGTGACGAGGTAGTCGACACCGGCGCCGACGGCGTAGCCGACGTCGTCCGAGTTCGAGTTGACGGTCGGGATGAAGCCGTTCGTCGCGCGGAGCGTGCCCGGAGCGAAGTACTTGGTCTCGGTGTCGGCGTAAGCCAGACCGCCCGTGGCGTACACGGCGAAGCGGTCAGCGGTCACGCCGAGCTTGGCGCGAACGGTGCCGACGAAGTTGATGTCGTTCGACAGGCCGAAGGTGTCGACGACGCCCGGAGCCGAAGTGATGTTGTAGGTCGAGTTCGACTTCGCGTCGATGTAGTTGATGTCGGCGACGGCACCAACCAGGAAGTTGTTGATCTGGTAGTCGTAGCCGATGTGCACGCCGCCGATGAAGGCTGCGTCGTTGCTGTCGCGCGAGTTACCCGAGAACTGGGTCGTCGTGAACGTGCCCGTGCCTGGGTTGTAGCGGACGTCGCCCGCGTCGCGGTTGAACGCAACACCGGCCTGGCCACCGACGTAGAAGCCGGTCCAGGAATACGCAGGAGCCAGAGCGACAACCGGCGCCGCAGGCTCTTCGTACACGACGTCAGCGGCCAGAGCCGGCGTCACGAAAGCGGTCGAAGCGAGAAGAAGGGCAAAGCGATTCATGTTCGATACTCCACTGTCGCCTTGGCGACGTTTAGTGCTGCCAAACCTTTCGGCTCGGAAGCTCAGACCCGATCGTTCGGGCTTGGGACGATTTATGGTTCGACACCGTGCCTGAACAATGGCACCATTTTCGATACCGACCGCTGTGTGGCCACCCGGCAACAGCCTGATGATCCGCCAGCAGCGTTCGAACGGAGATTTAAACCGACAATCTTAAGGTTCGTTTAACTGCGCGAATTGCCCCATCACCGCCAAACAACTGACGCAAAAGGGGTTTCCCTCCTCATGCCGCTCAGATCACGCTTTCGATCGAACGTAATGAAGAGTTGAAGGCTGACGCGGGGCTGAAATACGCCGCCTGCCGAGCGGAGTGGGTATTGCGGGGAAAACGGGGACGAACTCTTTTTTCTGAGTCGCCGTCGTCTTGCCGCTTTCGGCGCAGCCCAAGTCTGCCTTCCCCTCACCACTTTGTTGCCATCTTTGACTAAAGAATCAAGCCTCGTCTGGGCTAGAATGCGTGGCTGACGCACAGGCGGAGCATAGGCCACGGATTTCGACCGCCGCATTTTCCAGCTTGAACCGTTGCCGCTGCGCCAGCGCTGCCAGCGCCGCGTCGAGGGTGGCGTCCGTCGCCTCGCTGACTTGGCCACAGGTCTGGCAGATGGAAAAGATCGTCGCGTGGTGGTGGTCGCCGTGGTGATGGTTGCACGCAACGAAGGCATTGAGGCTTTCGAGCCGGTGCACGAGATGGCGCTCGGACAGGGAGCGCAGCGCACGGTAGACCTGCAAGGGCGCCTTCAAGCCATCGCCGCGCAGACGATCGAGAATTTGATAGGCCGTGTGCGGCCCGCTCTCGTCCCGCAGGACGGACAGGACGAGCGTTTCGTTGCGGGTCAGGCGGAGTTCGTCTTTCATGCCGCGACGGGCTCCATCGATGTCGAGGGATCGAAAGCGGAAGACCTTGGCCTCGAACGGAAAAAGGGCAGAGGGACGAAAAGTCCCCCTGCCCCTTCAGGTAACGATCCGATCGGCTCGACACAAGCCGACGCGGGGATCCGTCAGGCATAGAGATCCATCACTTCGGCCAGAAGCTTCAGCGCATCCTCGCGCGAGCGCTGGAAGGAGTTGCGACCGATGATCGAGCCATTGCCGCCGCCGTCGCGGATGGCACGGACTTCATCGAGCAATTCTTCGGTGTTCTTCGCAGCACCGCCCGAGAAGACCACGATGCGCTTGCCCGCGAAGGACGCCTGCATGATGTGGCGCACGCGATCGGCCCCCGTCGTGACGGGAATGGCGTTCTTTTCGTAGGTGGACTTTGCCTCGGCGAGGTCGACGTGATCGGAGGGCAGCTTGACCTTGATGATGGTGGCTCCCAGCAGCGCGGCCATATGCGCGGCATAGGCGATGATGTCGACGCCCGTTTCGCCGGCCTTGGTCACCTTGCCGCCGCGCGGATAGGACCAGACCACCGTCATCAAACCGCGCGACTTGGCCTGCAGCGTGATCTCGCGAAGCTCCTCCATCATGCCGTAGGACGCTTCGGCACCAGGATAGATCGTGAAGCCGACGCCGACGCAGCCAAGGCGCAGGGCATCTTCCACCGTGCCCGTCAGCGCCTGATCCTGGGCATTGACGAGCGAGTTGCCGCTGTTGAGCTTCAGGATCAGCGGAACCTCGCCGGCGAACGTGTCGGCGCCCTGCTCCAGAAGACCGAGCGGGGCGGCATAGCCCGAAACGCCCGACTCGATCGCCAGCTCATAGAGATAGTGCGGATCGTACGCGGCCGGATTGGGCGCGAAGGACCGCGCCGGACCGTGTTCGAAGCCCTGATCCACGGGCAGGATCACCAACCGCCCCGTGCCTGCCAGACGCCCATGCATGAGAAGGCGCGACAGGTTGGACTTCAGTCCCGGCGTCTCGCCCTCGTACCAGGACAAGATCTTGCGGACGGTTTCGGTTCTCAGCATGGTTTCCTCAATCCTCGCCAGCCGCTCGCTTCTCGGCGGCCCCGGTTCCGTATTAACGAGGTCTTTCGCAGCGTAAAGCCGTTCGCTCACGGCCCAACACATTAAAATCGTTTGAATTTTCCCAACGATCCCGAGGCCGCCCCTGCAACCTCATTCCCCGCTCCCGCGTTAAGAAGTGTGGCCATGGAGGGGCGAAGCGATGCGTGGGCAGATGATGTTCCCAACAGGATTCGGCTGCGATCCGACCGTGGCAAGCGGACAAGACCTTCGGGCCTATCCCGTGCCCCGTACGCGCGCGACGACGCCTCGACGCGCCCCCATTCAAGGCGCGGACATCCGCCTCATGGCGCAGGGTCGCGTTGCAAGCCGGCTGGAAGAAATCGAGGCGCAGCGCAGAACTTCCAGATCCGGCGGCATGGCGCCGGCGCTCTGGTCCTCTGCCGCCATCGGGCTTGTTCTGGCCGGAAGCCTTTATTTCCTGAACTATTTCTGATCGGGCGAGCGGGCATGGACCGACCGCCCCGTCCCCGATGACTCGAGCCAACAAAAAAGGCGGGCCGAAGCCCGCCTTTCCTTTGTGTTCAAATGCCGCGCGCTCAGTCGCGGTAGTAGCCGGCCAGACGATCGGTGCGGCCGACCGCGCCGCCCACAGCACCGACGATGAGGCCAAGGAGAAGGCCGACGAAAGCCACGAAAGCGCTGGTAGAGGCGGTCTCGGCAGCCTTGGTCGCGGCTTCGCGAGCTTGCGCGACGGCCTGGTCATACTGGCCCTGGAACTGGTTGAGGCGCTGCTCGGCTTCCTGCGTGCTGATGCCAGCCTGCGAGGAGATGGCGTTGACGGCGCTCTGGCGCTGCTCAGGCGTCGCGTCGCGGCCAAGACCCTTGAAGATTTCCGTGACAGCCGCGCCCAGATCCTGCGTGCCGGCGGCCTGACGAGCGTTCTGCGCGGCCTGATTGGCCTCGTTCTGCACCTGATCGGCGGCCTGATTGGCCTGCTGCTGGCCGCGCGCCAGGAGCTGCTGCGCCTGCTGGCGAAGCTGCGGCGGCAGGGAATCCAGCGAATTGGGAACAACCGCCCCAGCGGCCTGACCGATGGAGGAGATCGTGGAGCCGAGCGCGCCGAACGTGTTGGAGATCAGGGCGGATGCGCCGCTCGTCAGGAGATAGACGATCACGAGCGTCGAGGTCGCCCAGGTCGTGATGCCGTGCAGGGCAGCGTCGCGGCGCATAGTCGAACCGGCAAAGCGCGCAGCCGCGTAGCCCCCGACGAAGGTCGCGATCAGGACTGTCAGCGCGGTCCAGATGCCACCGACCGACGAGAAGGAGGCGAGCGAAGGCGTATCGCCGGACATCGGGTCGATCGATGCAAGGCCGATGCCCAATCCCAGAAGGGCCAGCATGATCTGGACGACGAGCGTCAGAATCGTGCCGGCGATGATGGCGCCCCACGAGATGCGACGAATTCCCACGCCCGCGACAGCGCCGCGATCCACAATATCGACCATATCTTCACTCCAAACTCGGGTGGCGCATCGCGCTCACGAAAGGCGGGCCTCGGACGAGGCACCATGGTCTAGGTAAATGGTCGGCCACGACACTCTTCCAGATGTGCCGTGCGCTTTTTCTTGTGCACGAACGAAATGCGACGCGGTGACTTCGATCCGGACTCGCCCGCCCATCACTTGGCGAAGGTGATCGTAAGTTTTACTTTGATTTCCTGATACCTGCTGATTCCAGCGGGCGCTTCCAACCAGACCTGTCGCGACGCCCCGCGCCCATTTGCTTGTCGAAGCGAGTTGACGCTTTTCGTTCCACGCTCCAATCCATGAGACTTGTCTGGATGGAGCCCCATGCCGCGCAACGCCTTTCTCGAACGTCTCCATGGTTGGCTGGCCGGCACCGATCCCGGCCTGGTGCGCCTTCGCATGGCCGGCCGCGTGACGCTGACGCTCGTCTTCGTCGGCCTGTCGCTGACGTTGCTGAATTTCGTTCTGCCATTGCCCGTCATCAGCTTCGCGATCGGTCTCATTCTGGCGTTGCAGAATGCCATTGCGATCAAGGATCGCAGCGCCGTCGGACGCGCCCAGACCCGTGTTCTGTGCGCGGCGGCCGGTCTCGGAGTGCTGGTGCCCATCGCTCTTGTCGGCCAACGCTCCGGCCTTCTGGACGGCTTCTTTCTCGTCGTGACCTTCGCGGCGGTCTATGCCCGCAAATGGGGGCTGCGCTGGAATGCGGCGGGCATGTTCGCCTTCATGGCCTGCTTCGTCGGCATCTATTTCCACGCCGCCGTTTCCGATCTGCCGACGATCGCTCTCGCCCTTCTGCTTTGCGGCGGCGTGGCGCATCTGGTGCGGGAGATCCTGCTGCCGGATCGGCCCGCCTTCGATTTCGCCCAGACGCTTCGGGCGGTGGAAGAGCGCATCGGAACGCTGGTCTCGCGCATCCGCGCAGGCAGACGTGCCGGCTGGCCGGAGGAGGCCCGCCGCGCCGCCATCGCGGCGGAAGGCCAGGTCAGAAGCGCCATCGCCATCGCGGAAGGACTCCTGCCCGACGACGCCAGCGGCGCCGAGCGCCAGACGCCGGCGGCCGTCCTTGCCATCAAGCTCTTCGACCTGCATCTGGCGACCGAAACGACGCTCGCCGCGGCCCTCGACACGGAGGCGGACGCGGCATCCTATGAAAGCCGTCTGGCCGGCACGCTGGACCGACTGGCCAAGGCGCGGCTCCAGCTCCGGCGCTCGGCGGACGGGCTCGATGAACACCAGCTCGAAGGGCCGGGGCTTGCGCTGCCGAGCGCGGCGCAGACACCCGTTCCATGGCACCGCCAGCCCTCCTTTCGCTTGGCGCTCCAGGTGACGCTCGCCTGCGCTCTCGCCATGGCGGGCGGGCTCTGGGTTTCGGAACAGCGCTGGTTCTGGGCCGTCCTCACGGCCTTTCTGGTGTTCGTCAACACGCAGTCGCGCGGCGACGCGCTTCTGCGCAGCGTCGATCGGGCGATCGGCACGGGGGTGGGAATCGTCGTCGGCATTCTGGTGGCGACGCTCCTGCACGGGAGCTTCGCCCTGCCCCTCGGCCTCATCGTGCTCTGCGTGTTTCTGGCCTTCTATTTCGTGCAGGTCTCCTACGGCGCGCTGACCTTCTTCGTCACCGTGGCGCTGTCTTTGGTTTACGGGCTTCTCGGCAGCTTCTCGCCCGACCTTCTCGTCCTGCGCCTCAAGGAAACGCTGGTCGGCGCGCTGGCGGGAATGCTCGTGTCCTTTTTCGTCTTCCCGACGCGCACGGAGAATATTTCGCGGCGCGGCGTCGACAGTTTCCTCGCCGAACTCGATCGCCTTCTGGAGACGATTCTCGAAAATCGGCGGGGCAATGCCTCATCATGGAAGGTTCTGGCCGTGACGCGCGCGCTCGACCGGCGTCACACCGAGATCGTGACCATCGCGCGCCCGCTCGAGAGCGGCTGGATTTCCGCGCCCCGGCGCAAGCTCGTGCGCCTTGGCCTTCTGCGGCTGGCCGCGCTTGCCTACTGGGCCCATCGCCTCGCCAGCACCGCCGACATGCCTCGAAGCGCGGATGCGCAAGAGCCGGACGCGGAGGAGTTCGACCGGTCGATCGCCCGGTGCCGAGCCGATATCGCAACGCTGCGCTCGGGCGTCGGGCACTTCTTTCGCCACTCGACGACGCCAGCCCTCACACCGACCGATTGGGTTTCGGCCAGCCGTGATCTGGACGCACCCGATGCAGCTCTTGCGCTTCATGCGCTGCGCCATATCCTCCATCAGGCGACCGCCGATGCCGCCGGCGGATCGACCCGTTCCGCCATCGCCCCCTGAGGCCGATGGAACGTATGGCGCTCGACAGGTGCCCGGGCTTCTGATATGGAAGCCGCCACGATCACGGGAAGGATGCTTCCCGCGGGAGACCCGGCGCGTTCCGCCCCGTCTCCACGCAACCCTTTGGACCCTTGGAAACGGATCATTCTGTGCAGGTACTCGTTCGCGACAACAACGTCGATCAGGCTCTCCGCGCTCTCAAGAAGAAGCTTCAGCGGGAAGGCGTCTTCCGTGAAATGAAGATGCGCAACTTCTACGAGAAGCCCTCGGAGAAGCGCGTTCGTGAGAAGGCCGAGGCGGTTCGTCGCGCTCGCAAGCTGGCCCGCAAGCAGGCCCAGCGCGAGGGTCTCGTCGCTGGTGGCCGCGCCAAGCCGGCCGCGGCTCGCTGAGCGCATCGCTCAGTTCTAGAATTGGATCGGGGCGGTGCAGCTATCGGCTGCGTCGCCCTTTTCGTTTGGGTGTCGGCGCTGCGAGCTATGATCTTGAAGGCGTTCGGCATCGCGCATCGATCTAAGAGCGAGTCGGCCCGCTCCGACCGGCCATAGCTCCGCCCCGTGCCGCAATGACGCGTTCGGATGTTGCGATCCTGTCTTGAAATAGCAGGCCCGCAAGGCATATCGAAAAAGTCTCTGTCCTGGACGATCTGCAGCGGTGCGGACAGGTCGTGCAGGCGGTTCGAAGGGTCGAGACATCGGCCTCAGGTAAGCTTGTCTCTTTATTCTGACGCGCCGGCCCGCGCCCCTCGACAGGAGCGAGCCCCATGCCCCCGGAGGCCGGATTCGTTCGACCTCGATCGCCGTGCCTTGAAGGAAGTCGCCGCGTGCTCACCATGACGAAGACTCACCGGACGTCAGTCCGCTCCGCCGCCGCCTTCGTCCGCACGCGCGGTCTGGTTCTGGCTGCCGCCGGCCTCGCTCTTTCGGCGTGCCAGACCGGCCCCGCCCTTCAATCCATCGCGCTGGATCAGGCGCAGGGCTCGTCCGAGAATCTCTCGTCGCTGACGGCCGCCGTGAATGCCAACCCGAGCAATCCCGAGACCTACAATGTTCGCGGCATCGCCTATGGTCGCTCGGGCGACAATGATCGCGCGATCAAGGATTTCTCGACCGCGATCCAGCTCGATCCGAATTTCTATCAGGCCTATGCGAACCGGGCGCTCGTGCTGCGCCAGATGAACAAGAATGTGGAAGCGGTGGCGGATTATAACCGTGCGCTCCAGATCAACCCGAAATATGACACGGCCTATATCGGCCGTGGCAATATCTACCGTGTCGCCAATCGCAACCGCGAAGCGCTGGCCGACTTTCAGCGCGCCATCGACCTGAACACGACCGATCCGCGCGCCTATCATAATCGCGGCCTGCTCTACCAACTGGACGGGCAGCACCGTCAGGCGATCGAGGATTTCTCGACGGCCATCTCGATGGATGCGAACGCGCCCGAGCCCTATTCCGGCCGCGCCGTGTCCTATCTGGCACTGAACAATGTCGATGACGCGGCCGACGACATCAATCGTGCCATTCTGCTCGATGGCAAGCGCGCCGAATTCTGGGCCAATCAGGGCCTCGTTCTGGAAGCGCGCGGCGACAAGGCCAAGGCCTATCGCTCCTTCGCCCATGCCGCGCAGTTGGACCCGAACTATCAGCCGGCCAAGGACGGCGTGGCGCGCACGCGCGGTTCCGCCGGTTCCTGATCGGCTGATCATCACCCAATCCGCCGCCGCGCTCACGGGCCGGCGGCGGTTTGAGCGCTTCTTTCGTTCGATCGCGCGCGACTTCACATCCGCCCGACGATGTTAATCTTTGTGAATGGAATTTAACGGGTCGCGGAAACCGATCCCGCGCAACGATGGTTATTGCGACATCCTGTGTCATCACGATGAGTATCGCAGACCATGAAACTCCCTCTCACCGCCGCCCTCGGCGCGCTCGCGCTGGCCGCTTCCATCGTTCCCGCTTCCGCCGGCGCCAAGATTGGCACCCTGACCTGCCGGAGCAACGGCACGATCAATCAGATCGTCACCTCCTCGGAGACGGTGCTGTGCACCTACGCGCCTCTGGGTCGCTGGACACCCACTGAGACCTATGTCGGCACACTCGACACCTATGGCATCGATCTCGGCATCACAGGTCGCACAAGGATGGTCTGGTCGGTTCTGGCCGCTAGCTTCACCGAAGGCGAACCGCAGTCGCTGGCCGGCCGCTATTACGGCACCAGCGTCGATGCGTCCTTCGCGGTGGGCGTCGGCGGCAAATCGCTGATCGGCGGTCCGGATCGCGGTTTCACTCTCCAGCCGACCAGCCTTCAGATCCAGGAAGGCGTGAACGCCACGCTCGGCGTGGCGCGGCTGACCCTCGAGGAAGCCGCCCCCGCAGGCGCCGTCTACAAGCCGTGAACCTCGACACAAAAAAGCCCCGCATCGTCTGCGGGGCTTTTTTCATGGCTGGAGGCGCACTCGCCTAATGCGTCATGGAGACTTCGTCGCCCTTGAGAACGGCGAAATGCGCCACGACCATCACGATCACGACGCTGAGCACGCTCATGATCACGCCCGCACCGACGATCAGCCCCATCAACATGCCGACGAGAATCGCGATCACGGCGGCAGAGCCGTATTTCACGAGCCAGAGAAAGCCGGCATAGGTGCGCTGGTGCTCCCGATAGTCCATCTCCGCACCCTTGCCGGGTTCGTATCCCGCCTCTTGCGCCATCATCGCCTCCCTCGAACTGTTCGCCTGCCGTCATGAATAGCCAAAAGGCGGGAAACGGGCAATCGACGCCCCGCCTCCACCTGTGAAAACGGAGCGCCCATGGGACGCTCCGCACCAGTCTCGCGAGTCTTAGCCGCGCGTGTTAGGCGGCCTGACGCTTCTCGTGTCGACCTTCCTCGACCTCTTCGATGATCTTGGCGACGAAGGCGTCGAGATCGCCCGGGTTGCGCGAGGTGATCAGGGCCTGATCGGTCACCACCGTTTCGTCATGCCAGCGGCCGCCGGCGTTCACGACATCGGTCTTGATCGACTTGAAAGACGTGACATCGCGCCCTTCGATCACGCCGGCCTCGATGAGAAGCCAGGGCGCATGGCAAATCGCGGCCAGCGTCTTCTTGGAATTATAAAAGTCGCGCACGAAGGACACGGCGGCTTCTTCGGCCCGCAGCTTGTCGGGGTTGATCTGGCCGCCCGGCAGAACGAGCGCGTCATAGTCGGAGACGCTGACCTCCGACAGGAGCTTGTCGACGGGAACGCTCTGGCCCCAATCCGTCTCGTCCCAGCCCTTGATCTCGCCGCCCTTGAGGGACACGACGTGAACGCTGACGCCGGCCGCCTTGAGCTTCTCCAGCGGCACCATCAGCTCGGACTGCTCGAATCCATCGGTGGCGAGAATGGCGATCTTGGCCTGTTGAATGCTTGGCATGGGATAGTCCTCTTTCGGGTATAGGCTGCGGCGCGGTACCCCTGAGGGTCGCCTGCGCCGTCCGGCCGTTCGAGGAACTAACGGGGTCGATTCAGGATGGTTCCTCCGCGCCGGGATCGGCGGGACCCGATTGTTTGGACGCGATTACATCGCGATCCGCACCCTAGAAGGCATCCGCTTCAACTTCGGCATCGATCGCGGCGGCGGCGATCGAATAGGGAAAGCCGGCGCGCATCAGGGCCGCGATATCCTTGTCCCGCCGCTCGGCGCGGTCTCTCAAGCGGTGCGGCCCCAGGCGTCGGCGCTTGGCGAGCGCGCGCGCCGCGCTCTCTTCGTCCGTCTCGTCGGCCTCCAGAACAGCGGCAACGGTTTCGCGATCGACGCCCTTTTCGCTGAGCTTCAGGGCGCTGTGCCGGCGCGACGATCCGCGCCGCCGGAGGCTCGCGAGCTTCGCCTCGGCAAAGCTGCGATCGTCCAGAAGCTTGAGTTCGACAAAGCGCGCGACCGTCTCGTCCACCAGCCCGGCGAACTCGCCCGGCTCCTCGCCGCGCAGCATGGCCCGGCGCATGACCTTGCGCTCCAAGACGCGCTTCAGATGCGCCGTCGAGGCGGCGTAGCGCTCCAGATAGTGGGCGGCGGCCCGAAACAGCCAGTCGGCTGTGATGGGCCTCGGCGGCTTGGGCTCTTCGGTTGGGCTCGGACGGCGCATGGGTTTGATCTATAGGGCCGGCCAGCATCGCCACCAAGGGCGCTGGGCGCGAAAAGGCCAGCCTCATGGGCTGGCCTTTTTGGTTCACGAGTGGCGAAAGCTCAGGCGGCGTAGGCGAGGCCCGGCTGGACGCGGTGATCCGTCTCGATCCCGATCGGGCCGCCGAGCAGGCCGACCTCGTGGGCGAGCTGCGCCGCTTCGGCGCGGGCGCGGTCGAGGCCGGACACATGCTCCTCGCCCAGCGTGAACAGCGTGCCGCCGTGGTAGAACGGCGCTTCATAGGCCGCACGATGCACGAGACCGACGTCAAGGCGCGGCGTTTCGGACCGCTCGATCATGGTCTCGATGGCGCGGGCGACGCGGCTCGGAATGGTGGTCACGGCGCTGGCGACGAAGGCCCAGTCGCGGTCGCGTCGGCCCTTGCCCGCTTCCAGGCGCAGGAGACGGTCGGTGGCGAGCGCGGCATAGGCCGAGAGCGGCGAGAAGCGAACCGGGATCAGCGCGCGGTCGGACAGGCGCGCGCCGGCGCGCAAGAGGTCCGGGTTGTCGCCGGCATCGATGATGGCGATCTCGCCCCGGCGGCGCGCGGCGCGCACGAGGCGCTCCAGCGACATTTCATCGTCGGCGACCTCGACCGTGCAGCGCGAGGGACGCCCCTCCTTCGCCGCCCAGTCGACGAGATCCTTGTCGCGGGCCGCGTCGATCAGCACGACGGGAATGTCGGCGGCATTGGCGACGCTGGCCAGCGTCAGGGCGAGCGTGGAGGAACCGGAGGTTTTCAGGGAACCGATGGACAGAACGGGGATCATGCCAGGTCTTTCGCAAGGCGCGCGGGGGCTTTCGCCGCCAAGGTGCCGTGGCGTCGCGCGGGAAGAAGGAAACGGGTTCGTCATGAGAGCGGCGGGGGGAGCCAGCCGTTAAGCAATTCGCAAGATTGATTAAAAATGCAGATGGTTAACGAGACCTTAACGCGGCGGCCCACCCCCGGCCTGCAACTGACGCCGGGCTTGCAGAGGCTGCGAGGCTTATGCCATGCGACAGGTTCGGAGCCCGTGAGGGGTCCATTTCATCAGGAGAGACAGGTTCGATGGGCGCGACAGGGCTTCTCGTGGCGGTGCCGGCCGATGTCAGGGAGTTCGAGAACTACCAATGGCACGCGAGCCCCAGCACCTATCTGTCGGCCATCCGCGAGGTCGCGGGCGCGGTGCCGGTGATCGTGCCGGCGCTGGTCGATGAGAGCGATCTGGACGTCCTGTTCGAGCGGATCGACGGCGTGCTCGTCACCGGATCGGCCTCCAACGTCCATCCCGCGCTCTACGGCGTCGAGCCCAGCGCCTCGCACGAGCCCTTCGACCGGGAGCGGGATCGCCTGTCGCTCACCATGATCCGCCGCGCCCTCCAAACCGGCGTTCCGCTTCTGGCGATCTGCCGGGGGCATCAGGAGTTGAACGTGGCGCTGGGCGGTTCGCTCGCGACTGAAATCCAGGATGGCGAAGGCCGGATGGATCATCGCGCGCCCGAGCATCCCGAGCAGGCCGGCCGCTTCGCGCTGCGCCATCCCGTCCAGCCGGAAGAGGGCGGCCGGCTGGCCGCTCTAGTGGGCGAGGAGGCCTTCCCCGTCAATTCGCTGCACCGGCAGGGGATCGACCGGCTGGCGGATGGGCTCGCGGTCGAGGCGCGGGCAGAGGATGGAACCGTCGAGGCGGTGTCCGTGCCCTCGGCGCGCGGCTTCGCCCTCGGTGTCCAGTGGCACCCGGAATATTGGGCGGCGACGGACGGACCGTCCCGCGCGATCTTCGAGGCTTTCGCGGCCGCGTGTCGCGCGCGCCGGGACGCGCGCGCCGCCGGATAATCCGCGCAGCGCTTTCGCAGGGAGTTTCACGCCAGCGAGGCGAAGAATAGACCGAAGCCGAGAGAAACGAGCAGCAGCGCCCCCGAAAATTCCAGAAGGGCGCGCAACGGGCGAAGGCGCGACGCGCCTTGGCCCAACCGCAACACGACATCCTTGGCGCCGACCGCCAGAGCCGCGAGGGCGGACACGGTGATCGCGGTGCCGAGCGCCATGGCGAAGACCGAGAGAAGACCCGAGCCGTAGAGCCCGTTCAGAAGCGCGAAGGTCAGAACCACGATCGCGCCCGAACAGGGCCGAAGGCCGACGGCCACCACCGCCGCCAGGGCCGAACGCCAGGAGAACCCCTTGCCGCCGAGTTCGCTGGCCGAGAAAATATGCGGCCGGCCGCAGTCGCACGCGTCACCCGCGGCGTCGTCGCAGACATCCGAGCCATACGCGCCGGAGGCGCGCGGCAGCAGCTTCGGCCCGCCCCGCGTGCGGTCTGTGAAGGTGCCCGCGCCGGCGAAGGCCAGCCCCTGGGGTCCGCTTTGCGGCGCGCGCCAGACAAGCGGCAGAACGGGAAGACGGCGCAGGAGGGCATGGCCCTTGCGCAGGACCAGCCAGATGCCGATGGCGGCGACACCGAGATAGGACATCAGTTCCAGACCGAAAGCGGCCTGCGTCATCGACAAGGACGTGCCTCGCAGGACCATCCATCCGAACAGGACGATCACGGCGGCGGACAAGGCCTGCGCGATGGCTGAGGCGAAGGACAGCGCGATGCCGCGCCGAAGCTCCACCTCGTTGGCCAGCATGTAGGAGGAGATCACGGCCTTGCCGTGCCCCGGGCCGGCCGCGTGGAAAATGCCGTAGATGAAGGACAAGCCGACCAGCCAGCCGAAACCGCCCTGCCCGTCTCGGATCGCGACCAGCGCATGGCGCAAGTCCACGAAGAAGCCGCGCTGGATGCGCAGGATCTCCATCATGAGGCCGGCGAAGGGCCCGCTCGGCGTCGGTGTCACCTCGGCATTGCCGATGCCGAGCGAGGACTGCGCGAGGGCCACGCCTGTCAGAAGGCACAGACAGAGAAGCGTGGGTCCGGCGAGGCGCAAGGGCGAACGCATGGTCGGGCCTTTCGAATGCGACGAACGGTCTGTAGCAGGGGATTTTACTTGGCGCATGACACGTCGATGCGCGTCGCCAGGAGCTGCGAGAAATTCACGCCATCGTCGGGAAGCTGCTGATTGGGCTTCAGCATGGAGACCGAGTTCATCCATTCCGACGCATCGGCATCCGGGTCGGGCCGCGTGAAACTCTTGGTGCAGGTCTTCGGCAGATCGAGCAGCTGATAGGCGTTCTCGTCGGCGAAGTCGAAGGCAACGAAATAGCTCTCGTCATAGACGGAGAAGGTCACCTTATCCTTCTTCAGGTCCACCGGCTCGGCGGGCGTCATCTCGAAGAAGAGCGTCAGCTGCCCATGGTCGAAGAGGCCGCGGATTTCCTTGGGCGGATGGAGCTTGATGTCGCGCTTGCCGATGGACACGAACGTGTAGAACTCCCACTCGGCGATGGAGCCGAGCACGGTCTTGCCCACCGCCTCCAGTTCCTCCGGATCGAGCTTGCCGTTGCCGTTCTTATCGAAATCCACCACGACGCTGGAAGAGAAAAGCTCGTCGAAGCGCCAGATGTTGCGGATCGCGGACAGCTTGCCATCGGCCGTACCGACGATCTCCATCTTGGAGTCGGCGAAGACATGAGGATGCGCCTCAGCCCCGCCGCTGGCGACCAGACCAAGCGCCCATGCGCCAGCGCCGATCGCGGCCGCCCGTCTCACACCCATGCTCGCAGTCCCCGTTCGTCCGGCGCCTCTTGGAGGCGCAAAGAACGGCCAAATTGGGGAGAAGTCCAGCGCGAACCCTTGCGGGGGATCGCGCTGGCTCAGGGCATCTTACTGCAGCACCACGACCTGCGCGCCCACGTGAACGCGCTCGAACAGGTCTTCCACATCGGCGTTTCTCATGCGGAAACAACCGGCGGACGCGGCCGAGCCGATGGAGTTCGGGGAATTCGTGCCGTGGATGCGATAGGTGCCCCAGCCCAGATTCATGGCGCGGCGGCCGAGCGGGTTGCTCGGGCCGGGGCCGACCGAGGCCGGCAGGGTCGGTTTGGCCTCGCGCATGGATGGCGTCGGCACCCAGATCGGGTTGAGGCGCTTCTTGGAAACCCAGCTCGTGCCGAACCACTGCTCGCTCGGCTTGCCGACGGCGATGTCGTATTTCAGCGCCCGCTCATGGCCCGTCACCAGGAAGAGCTGCCGCGCGCCCGTCATGACCACGATCGTGCCTGGCTCATAGTCCCCTAGAAACAGGGTTTCCTCCCGATCCCGCGAGGGCGCGGCATAGGCGGGGGTGAGCATCGTGGCGCAGGCGATGACGGCCGATGCGACAAGGGCGCGAAAACGGACCATGGAGAACCTCGAATCATGAGCGGCCGGGCAAGCTTGATCCGTCAAGCTGCCGGTTCGCGACCCGGACAATTCTTTCGAAACCAGGTTGCCAAGAAGTCAACAAACACGCGCGTTCGCGCAGGAAGATGCCGCCGATGCGGAAAAACCGCATAGATGCCGGCATCGCGCGGCACGAAGTCGTCCAGGATCGAAACGAGGCGGCCGTCGGCAATGTCCTGCCGCACCACGAATTCGGGGATCAGCGCAACGCCAAGGCCCGCCAATGTCGCCGCCCGCACCGTATAGGGAGAGTTGGCGGAAAAGCGCCCCGACACGTTGATCGGGATCGGATCGCCGGTCTTGGGGTCCTTGAAGGTCCAGTTGTAGAGCGTCTTGGCGTTGGAATCGATCACGGCCGGCAGGCGCGAGATATCGGTCGGATGGGTCGGCGTGCCATGCGTCTTCAGGAAGTCCGGCGTTGCGCAGATCGCGAAATCGAGTTGGCCGAGACGCCGCGCGATCATGGCCGAATCGGTGAGGCGCGTCATGCGGATCGCAACGTCGAAGCCTTCCTCCACCAGATTGACGAAACTGTCGTTGAGGTGAAGATCGAGCGTGATGTCGGGATGGGCGGCCGAGAACTCGACCAGACTGAGGCCGAGTTCGGCGTCGCCGAAGGTGCGCGCGGCGGTGACGCGCAGCGCCCCCCTCGCCTCGCCGGTCGCCTCGCGCGCTTCCTCGTTGAGCGCGGCGAGATCGGCGAGGATCGTGGAGGCGCGCGCCACATAGACCTCGCCCGCCGCCGTCAGCGCGATCTGGCGCGTGGTGCGGTTGATGAGGAGAACGCCCAGTTCGTCCTCCAACTCGCGCACATATTTGGACAGAAGCGCCTTGGAGCGACCGGTCTTGCGTGCCGCCGCCGAGAAGCCCTCGCTTTCCACGACAGACAAGAAGGCGCGCATCCGGGTCAACGTATCCATCGGCACAATTTCCTTGCCCCAAACCGACCCGTGTTGCCCCATCGCGACACCGGCCAAAACGCTTCCATATCAGGTTCGCAAGCGTGCGAGAGGGTGAATTTTTCGCTTGTATGCGACATCAGCGGGTCCTATATCCGCCCTTGCCCAATGTCGCACGTGCCTGTGGGCGTCCCCCGGTCCTTCGAATGCGAAGATCACCGGGTCGGTCACTGGAGGTTTCCTCCAGGTCGGTTTCGCTGCTGGCGAAATCGTGGACGCCTTGAAGCAACGACGGTGCGGGCCTTTCTGGTCTCTCCCGGTCTCCATAGCCGGGAATTCTGTAGAGGCACACCTTCCTTGCCTGAAGTGCGGCGGGTCCAACCCTCCAAGCCATGGCACAATCTTCCGCTCTCGTTCGGCCGTCCGGCTGCCCGATGTGGGAGGCTATTCGCGTTTCGCGTTCGATCCATGAGCGGGGTCTCCACCGGCCGTTCGTGGGCTTGAGCGCGTGCGCTCCTCGTCAACCCAAGCGGTTCACTGGAGCTGACCCATGGCCACGCAGCGCATCATCGACTTCCTCGCCACCCGACGTCCCACCGGCCCTTGCCTCGTGGTCGATCTCGACGTGGTGGAAGAGAATTATCAATCCTTCCGCCGCGCGCTGCCGGACTCGGCGATCTATTACGCGGTGAAGGCCAACCCGGCGCCCGAAATCCTGCGCCTTCTCGCCTCGCTCGGCTCGAATTTCGACTGCGCCTCCGTCGCCGAAATCGAGATGGCGCTGAACGCCGGCGCGACGCCCTCGCGCATTTCCTATGGCAACACGATCAAGAAAGAGCGCGACATCGCCTGTGCCCATGCGCTCGGCGTCTCGCTCTTCGCGGTGGACTGCGTGGAAGAGGTCGAGAAGGTGGCTCGCGCCGCACCCGGCGCGCGCGTCTTCTGCCGGGTGCTGACGGACGGGGCCGGCGCCGAATGGCCGCTGTCGCGCAAGTTCGGCTGCGTTCCGGCCATGGCCGTGGACGTTCTGACCCACGCCCATGCGCTCGGCCTGACGGCGACGGGCGTCTCCTTCCATGTCGGCTCGCAGCAATGCGACACCGAGGCCTGGGACGGCGCGCTGGCCGACGCCGCCTTCGTGTTCAACACGCTGGCCGAGCGCGGCATCACGCTGACCCTCGTCAACATGGGCGGCGGTTTCCCCACGCGCTATCTCAAGGACGTGCCGACCGCGCAGGCCTATGGCCGCTCGATCTTCGCCGCGCTGCGCCGACATTTCGGCAACCGCATCCCGGAGACGATCATCGAACCCGGTCGCGGCATGGTGGGCGATGCCGGTGTCATCAAGGCCGAGGTCGTTCTCGTGTCGAAGAAGTCGGTCGAGGACGCGAACCGCTGGGTCTTCCTCGACATCGGCAAGTTCGGCGGCCTGGCCGAGACGATGGACGAGGCGATCCGCTACCCGATCGTGACGGCGCGCGACGAGGACCGCAAGGAGCCCTGTGTGCTCGCCGGCCCGACCTGCGATTCGGCCGACGTGCTCTACGAGAAGACCCCCTATCCGCTGCCGATCTCGCTGACGGTGGGCGACGAGGTTCTGATCGAGGGGACGGGTGCCTACACGACGACCTATTCGGCCGTCGCCTTCAACGGTTTCGAGCCGCTTCGCTCCTACGTCATCTGAGCGTCGTCCGGCCGGATTAAAAAGCCGCCGACTGGATCGATCTCCTTGCGACACCGCCGAGGCCCGTGAGGCCCCGGCGCCTTGCCCCTCGCCCGATGGCGCCTGCGCGCCCTTGGCGCTTTGCGCTGATTTTATCGCTGCCATGCCCGGACGCGGCCTCAAGTCCCGCCCGGCCGCCTGCCCTCACGCGCGCGTTCGCCTCTCGGCCGACGCGCGAGTTCGCTCGCCCCTGTTTCGAGGATCGCCTCATGGCCGCGCATCCCGTTTCCCTGTTCGAACTCCTGCGCTCCCAGCCGATCGTGCATCTTCGCGCCGAGATGCCGGGGGATGTGAGCGCGCGCGAGGCGCTGCTCGACGCCGCGATGGGTCCGGGGCGCGTGCGCAAGTCCTCCGAGGCGCTGCGCCGTGGACGGCTGCCGGCCGACGGTCTGGCGCTCGTCGCCGAAACCGAGGACGGTACGCTCATCGGATCCGTGCGCCTGTGGAACGTCGCGGCGGGCGAGCGGGGCGGCGCGGCCGTTTCCGCCCTCTTGCTCGGACCTCTCGCGGTTCTGCCGGGCTTCGAGGGCTTCGGCATCGGCTCGTCGCTGATGCGCCGCGCCATCGCGGAGGCGGCGTTCCGGGGGCATGATGCGATCGTGCTGGTGGGCGACGCGCCCTATTACGAGCGCTTCGGCTTCTCGGCTAATGTGGCCGCAGGCCTCACCATGCCCGGCCCGTTCGAGCGGCATCGGCTGCTTGGCCTCGAAATCGAGCCGGGTGCGCTTCACGGCGCAGAAGGCATGATCGCTGCCACAGGCCGTGAGATCACGTCCGAGGTTATCGCCGCAGCCGCCTGATCATCCCTGTCTTGCCAGTGCGGGCCGATAAAAAGGCCGGAACGCGAAGGGTCCCTCCCCCGCGCGTTCCGACCTCATGCATTCAGACGCTGAAACGATCGACCAGCCCGTAATCGCTGGGCGACCAAACAGACCCAATCGTCAGGAGGCTATGTCCACGACGCCCGCCTCGCCGCTGTCGGAGCCGAAGGCGAGGAAGCGGCCTTCCTTGTCCCAGCCAAGCGTCGTGACGCCGCCCGAGCCGCCTCGGCGCAGGAGCGCCTCCTTCGAATCGGCAAAGCGCACCGCGAGGATCATGCCGTCCGCATAGCCGATGGCGAGAATATCGTCGCTCGGATGGCATGCGACGGCGGTGACCATCGTGTCGCCGCGCGTGCCCAATTCCAGCGGCGCCTTGTTCATCGGCCCGTCCTTGGACGAGAAGGGCCAGAGAATCGCAGCCGGCGCGCCCGATGTCGCCAGGAACTTGGTCTTGGCCGACCAGGACCAGCTCTTTACCTTGGCGGGATAGCCGGTCATACGCATGTGCTTGCCGTCTTCCAGACGCCAGCCATGCAGGGCATTTTCCTGCATGACGGTGACGAGGAAGCGCCCGTCCGGCGAGAAGAAGACGTCCGTGTGCGGCCCCTTCCAGTCCAGTTCCTGCGGCTTGGCGTCGGTGCCGGCGAAGAAGAGATTGGCGCCATCATAGCGCGCCGTGGCGAGCCGCAGGCCCTTGGGCGCGAAGGCGACATCCTCCACCGTGCGGGCATGAACGAACTCGCGCGCTTCGCCCTTGGCCTCGCGCACGAAGGCCGAGCGACCGGCCGCATAGCCGACCGCCCCGCCGGGGCCTCCGGCCACCGCCGTGATCCACTTTCGGCCAGCCGAGCCGAGTTCGCCAAGGGTCCTGTCAGGGAGCGTCGCGACGACGCGCCCATCCTCCCCACCCGTGAGGAGGCGATGGGAAAAGGCGTCGTAGCGGGCGGTGACGAGGCCGCCCTTGTGCGCTTCCAGCACCTTCTCGCCGCCGGCGGGAAAGCGGATCGTGCCGTCCGACAGGGCGAAGACCGGCGCGTCCTTGAGGAACAGCGCCGCTTCCACATGCGTGTCGAACGTGTAGGGGACGACCTGAGGCATCAGGCGCCGGCTGCCACGGGGGACTTGGCGAAGCAGGCCTTGAAGCCCTCTTCCAGCGCTTTGGCATCCAGCTCGCGCCCGATGAAGACGAGCCGGCTTTCACGCGCCTCGCCCTCGCGCCAGGGCCGCTGATGATCGCCCTCGATGATCATATGAACGCCCTGCACGACATAGCGATCCGGGTCGCCCGCAAAGGCCATGATGCCTTTGAGGCGCAGGATGTTCGCGCCTTGCGTCTGGGTAAGATCCTGAATCCAGGGGAAGAACTTGCGCTGGTCGATTTCCCCGCCGCGCAGCGACACCGACTTCACCGTCACGTCATGGATGGGCGAAACGTCGCCATGGTGATGATGGCCATGGTCGTGATGATGGTGGTCATGGTCGTGATGCCCATGATCGTGGTCGTGATGATCGTGCCCATGGGCATGGTGGTCGTGATGGTGATGATCATGGTCGCAGTCCGGCCCGCAGACATGATCGTCATGGCCGTGCGCGGCCTCTTCCAGGAATTCCGGCTCCTGATCCAGAACGCGCTTCAAATCGAACGCGCCCTGCCCGAGCACGCGCTTGGGGTCGATGGCCGAGCGCTCCGCGCGGTGGATCACGGCATGGGGGTTGATCGCCCGAACGGTCGCCTCGATCCGGGCGAGTTCTTCGGGCGTCACAAGATCGGTCTTGTTGACGATCACGACATCGGCGAAGGCGATCTGATCCTCGGCCTCGCGGGAATCCTTGAGGCGAAGCGGCAGGTGCTTGGCGTCCACCAGCGTGACCACGGCGTCGAGACGCGTCTTCGCGCGCACGTCGTCGTCCATGAAGAAGGTCTGCGCGACGGGTACGGGATCGGCAAGGCCCGTCGTCTCCACGATGATGGCGTCGAACCGGCCAGGGCGCTTGGTGAGGTTTTCCACCACGCGCACGAGGTCGCCGCGCACCGTGCAGCAGACGCACCCATTGTTCATTTCATAGATCTCTTCGTCGGTCTCGACGATGAGATCGTTGTCGATGCCGATCTCGCCGAACTCGTTCACGATGACGGCGTATCGCTGCCCGTGATTGTCGGAGAGGATTCGGTTGAGCAGCGTCGTCTTGCCGGAGCCG
This sequence comes from Aureimonas sp. D3, assembly GCF_001463805.1. Taxonomy (NCBI): domain Bacteria; kingdom Pseudomonadati; phylum Pseudomonadota; class Alphaproteobacteria; order Hyphomicrobiales; family Aurantimonadaceae; genus Aureimonas; species Aureimonas sp. D3. The sequence goes on from NZ_BBWM01000029.1 coordinate 136,405, forward strand.
AGATAGCCGGTGAGAACGGTGACGGGAATCTGGGTTTCGGAGCCGCGAGCGGTTTCGGACATCGAGGTCACTCCATGAAAGGTGCGCCCGATATAGTCCCGCCCGATGGCGATTGCACGGGGGCTGTCGCAAGATCGAAGCGGGCGATGTCCTGGAGAAGCTCTACGAGGCGCGCCGCCTGATGCCGGGCGATCGCCTCGCCCATCTCAGGGCTGGCGAGCCGCGCGTCGCCCACCGTGCCGACTGGGTTCAGGTCTTCCGCCATCCAGCCGAAGCCGAGCCGACCATGGGCGCGCAGATGCCGGAACTCTTCCGCCATGCGGCTCTGGCGCGAGGGCTGATCCTGAACATTCGAGGTCACCACCAGATCGGGCCGGAACGCCATCATCAGCGCGGTTTCCACCGCCCCGCCGTGAATGCCGATCGCCCGCTCATTTTCGGGCACCAGCTCCTCGGGCAGGCCGAAGCGCTGCCAAGCGGCGGTGGCGCAAAGGAGGCCGAACCGGCGGCGCAGATCGAGCGCGGCGAGCTCCATGACCTGCGTGTTGCCGCCATGGGAGGAGACGATGCAAAGGCGGCGGAAGCCCGTTCGCGCCAGCCCTTCCCCGATCCGCAGGAGGGTTTCAACCCCGGTTCGCCAGTCGAGCGACAGGGTGCCCGGAAAGTTCGAATGCTCGTCGGACGTGCCGATTCGCTGCACCGGCAGGAAGGTCGCCATCAGTCCGTCCGGCAAACGCTCCAGCGCGCGCTCGACCATGGCATCGGCGATGATCGCGTCCGTGCCGAGCGGCAGATGCGCGCCATGCTGCTCGATCGCGGCGATAGGCACGACGGCGACCGCCTTTGCGAGAGCGGGGCCGAGCGCCGCCAGACCGGCGCTGGTGTTCTCTTCGAAGCGGGGGCGAAGCGTCGTCATGGCGGGCCTTCCGGGCGTTCGAACGGATGGAGCCTCTTAACGTCCCCCGCAAGCGCTGCAAACCGGCGAGCGCGGCGTTTCGGATGGACTATGACATGGGCTCCGGTTCATGCTGCCCGCGCGAAGAGAGGGCATGGGAGCGGCATGAGAGGCAAGAAGAAGAAGCGCGAGGTTCTAGGGCAGCTGACGCTGACCTCCCGCGCGGCCCGCACCAGCCTGTCGGCCCGGCTCGCCGGAGAGGGCCTGCATCCCGGCCAGGATACCGCTCTGCTCGTGATCGCCGATCATGACGACCTTACCTTGCGCGATCTCGCGGACAAGCTGAGCGTTCGCCCGCCCACCGTCACCAAGACGATCAGCCGCCTGGCCGCGCAGGACCTGGTGGAAAAGCGCGCCGGCCCTCCGGAGCGGCGCGGCAGCACGGTACATCTGACGGAGCGCGGACAGTCGCTGGTGGAGGGCGTCCGGCGCGCGCAGGCGGCCACCGAAAAGCGCGCGCTCGCGGGTCTCTCGGCCAAGCAGCGCAAGCTTCTGCGAAAGCTCCTGCGCCGCATCGAGCGCAATCTCGGCGCGGTGGACGACGCCATGCTGGCGCCGGAGAGCGACGAGTAACCCCTTCCCCGGTGTGGGACGACGCTGTCCGCGCATTGAACACCCACCCGAACCGGCTCGCCAGCGGGCATCCCGCACACCTCCTGTTGCGCGCGCGCCGGCCAGTCCTTAAACCCATAGGTCAGGGACAACCGGGCGAGTGCGGAACGGCGTATAGGTGGCTCAAAAGGTCAAATTATCGACGATCGCCGAGGCGCTCGGCCTGTCGACGGCAACGGTGTCGCTGGCGCTTCGTGACAGCCCGCTCGTGGCCGAGGCGACGCGGGAGCGCATCAAGGAAGAAGCGCGCCAGTCCGGCTATATCTACAACCGCCGCGCCGCCAGCCTTCGCACTTCCAAATCCGGCATTGTCGGCGTTTGCGTCCACGACATCATGAACCCGTTCTATGGGGAAATCCTGAAGTCGATCGAGGACGAGCTGGACCGGCACCGACAGACCTTCATTCTCTGCAATCACTATGACGATCTGGCCAAGCAGCGCGCCTTTCTGGATACGCTGCTGCAGCTCGGCGCGGACGGGCTGATCCTGTCGCCCGCCATCGACACGCCCGCTTCCGACATTCATCTGGCCGAAACCAACGACCTGCCGGTGACGCTGATCGCGCGAACCGTCGAGGGCTCGGGCGTCACCTCGTTCCGGGGCGACGACACCTACGGCATGTCGCTCGTGGTGCGCCATCTCATCGAGGAAGGGCACCGGAAGATCGCCCTGATCGGGGGCACCGAACAGACCTCGACCGGACGCGACCGTCAGCGCGGCTATCAAAACGCGCTGGAGGAAGCCGGCCTGCCCGTGCGCCCGGAATGGTGGATCAAGGGGCCGCGCTCGCGCCATTCCGGCTTCGACGCGGCCAGCGCCTTTCTGGACCTGCCCGACCGGCCGGATGCCGTCGTCTGCTTTTCCGATCTCGTCGCGCTCGGACTGATGTACGGCCTGTCGCGCGCCGGGCTGCGGCCGGGCGTCGATATCGCCGTCTGCGGTTATGACGACATCGACGAGGCGGCCATCGCCATGCCGCCGCTCACCACCGTCTCCAACGGCCAGAGCGAGGTCGGCCACCGCGCCGCCGGCGCGCTTCTGGCCCGTCTGTCCGGTGCGCCCGCCGTGGAGCAGGTGGAACTCATCAAGCCGGAGCTTCGCATCCGCCGCTCCAGCTTCCTGAAACATACCGGCTCCGAACCGCCTCAATCCTGAAGGACGACGCCTTGGCCTCCCCCTCCCCCCTCGTTCTCGTCTTCGGCCCCTACAACGGCGACGGCCTGGCCGAACTCGAACGCCGTTTCACGGTTCGCCACCAGAAGAGCCGCACCCTCGAAGGCTTGAGCGAGGCCGAGCGCGCCGAGGTCAAGGCCGTGGCGGTCGCCGGCCATCTGCCGAACGAGACGATGGACGCCCTGCCCGCGCTGGAGATCGTCGGCCATTTCGGCGTCGGTTATGACGGGGTGGACGCGGCCCATGCGGCCGAGCGCGGCGTGGCGGTAACGAACACGCCCGATGTCCTGACCGAGGAAGTCGCCGACACCGCCGTCGCCCTCGTGCTCATGACCGTGCGCGAGTTGCACCATGCCGAGAGCCATGCGCGCTCCGGCGAATGGGAGCGCTCCGGCCCCTATCCGCTGACGCGCTTCTCCTTGCGCAACAAGGTGGTCGGCATCATGGGCCTCGGGCGCATCGGGCTTGCCATCGCGCATCGGCTCGAAGCCTTCGGCGTCAAGATCCGCTATCACAACCGCTCCGAGCGCAGCGACGTCGCCTATCCCTATGATGCATCGCTCGAAGCGCTGGCGGAGCAGTCCGATATCCTCCTCATCGCCGCGCCCGGCGGGCCCGCGACGGAGAAGGCGGTGAATGCGGAAGTTCTCGCCGCGCTCGGTAACGAGGGCATCCTCATCAATATCGGGCGCGGCAAGACGGTCGATGAACCCGCGCTGATCGAGGCGCTGGAAGAAGGCACGATCGCGGCGGCAGGGCTCGATGTCTTCGCGGACGAGCCGCGCATCCCCGAGCGGCTGCGCGCCTTGCGCAACACGGTTCTCCTGCCGCATGTCGCCTCCGCCTCGCGCGACACCCGCATTCTGATGGGCAACCTTGTGGCCGACAATCTGTCGCGCTGGTTTGCCGGCGAGCGGCTGGAAACGCCCGTTCCCGAAAGCGAAAAGGCCGGTCTGACGCGTCGGCAGGGCTGATACGCGCGAACTGAGGGTTCCGCCCGCGCCAGCTTGGCGTCATATTGCGATGCGAAGAATTTTAAGCATCGGAATACAGGGAGGCGGTTCATGACCGACGCCTTGCTCACAGCCGTGCCCCATCTCCCCAGGGCATGGCTTCGAAACATGTTTCTGCCGGCGGCGCTAGGCGTAGGTCTCCTGTCCTCGCCTGCGCAAGCCGCGCAGACCGTCGAAGGCTCCACGGGTCTCGCCGCCGATCTGGCGTCGGGCACGATCGCCCGGCTGGGCGAGCGGATGGAAGAGTTGCGCGACCCCGCGCAGACCGACAACACCGATCTCGACCTGACGCTGCGCATCGGCCAGGCCCATGCCGACCGCACGCTGGACCCGTTTCTCGATCCAGTGCCCATGCCGGTTCTGCCCAGCCTTTATCTGGACGACGATTTCAACGCGCGCGAAGTGCCCAATCGGACGCTCGAAATCCGTCGGCAGGCCAAGAGCGCGACGCCGCTCAATCTCTGGACTGCCGGCGAAGTCGAGATGGGCCGCGCCCGCTCGGGAATGCTGGATGGCGGTCGCAGCTCAGCCGGCCTGTCGGGCGGCTTCGATCTGGCGCTGTCCTCGCGCGCCTCGCTCGGCATGGCGCTGGGGATCGACCAGCGCATCGGCGATTCCACCGTCAGCGCCCTCAGTCTCGCCACCTATGGCAGTTTCCATCCGACCGAGCGAACCTTCGTGGATGTCGTGGCGGGCGGCGCGCGGCTCACTGAGAGCCGTACGCAGGAGAGCTCAGCCTTTGTCGGTGGGCTGGCGCAGGGCTTCGGCGCGCTCACCTTCGGCTATGAGCACCGCAGCGGCCCCTGGATGATCTCGCCCTATGGCCGCACACAGGTCTCGCGGCTCGGGACTGATATGCCCTCGTTCGGTTCCACCTCCAACGGGATCGGAGCGAGCAAGGCCTCGGCCGTGGCGGGCCTGCGCACCGACTACACGCTGAAGGCCTATGGGCTATCGCTGCGCCCCGGCCTGCGCGTCGAGATGCTGCGCGACCTCTCGCGCACCCGCGCCATTGGCGCTGACGATGCGTTCGGCCGTTCGGGCTTCGCCAGCCTAACCTTCACGCCCGGCATCCGCGCCGATATCACGCCCGATTGGAGCGCCCGCATTGAGCACAAGACGGTCTGGGAGAACGCCGCGCCTCGCTCCTCGATGGAAATGAAGATCAGCGGCAAGTTCTAGCGCGAGTTGGATCAGGATGTGGCTCCTGGTGCACCATCTGCCCGCCGCGCATTCAGCTACGCGCATTCGACCTTGGTCCGCGCTGTGCCGAAGCGGATTCGCTTCGGCGTCGAAGCGTTACGGCCAGGCGGGCGACCCGGTGATCGACAAGCTGATCGCCCGTCGGAAGAAGCCCGCGCGGTTGAAGAGGCTCTATCGGCCGGGCGCTTATCGCGCGAGCAGATTGATTCCCCGACGCCTGTCGAAACGCGTGGAAATGGCCTCGGAATCTCCTGCCTCGACCCGGATGTGACGCCGATCCTGACGAAGGATCCATCTCGCACTTGCGAAAAACTCGTTGCAAATTCGCCGCGTTAACCTTCAGGTAAGATTAATGGGGTGATAGTGCCTCCTCAGTGAACATGGTCGCGTCAGTGTGGCCCGTTCGCCTCGATTTTCAGGACACTCGCGCTTTTCCTCCCAACGCGCGCGGGGCCTGTGCCGTAGGAGATCGAATATGAGATTCGCCCCCGTCGCTCTCGTCGTAGGATTCGCGGGTACGATCCTGGCTTCCTATCTTCAGGGGCCTGCCGTCGCCTCGACCGACAGCCTCGTGGCCGCCATGTCGCCGGCGCCCGAGATCACCGCCTCGATCCCCGTCGACGGCCAGCCGGCCGCCGCAGAGGCGGTTCGCCTGATCGATCTGCGCAATGGCGCAAGCTGCAAGGTGAATGGTCCGGTTGAGGACGATGTGGTGCATCGCGTGCCCATGGGTCCGTCCTGCGCGAAGTCGCCGGACCTCGCCCGTGTCGCCTATTGGGAGCGCAAGGATGATGGGTCGCTGGTGATGACCGACCATCACGGCGAAACGGTTCTGGAGTTCATGCCGGGCGACGGCGTGATGTATGAGAGCGTTTATCCCAACAACGCGCTGATCACGATCGTGCCCGCGCGCGGCTGAGCCTGATCCTCCTCAGAGCAGGGCAACGGCGCCTTCAGGCGCCGTTTGTGTTTGGGCGTTAAGCCTCGCGGCAAGCTTCGAGCGAGCGGAGCTGACGGCCCTCGCTGTCGAAATTCTCGTCCGCCAGCCAGCGCTCGAAACCGGCCTTCACCACCGGCCATTCCGGATCGATGATCGAGAACCAGGCCGTGTCCCGGTTCCGGCCCTTCACGACCATATGCTGGCGGAACAGGCTCTCGTACTGAAAGCCGTAGCGCGCCGCCGCGCGGCGCGAGGGCGCGTTGGTGCTCTCGCATTTCCATTCCAGGCGGCGATAGCCCAGCTCGTCGAAGACACGCCCATAGAGAAGTGCGAAAGCCTCCGTCGAAGCGCGCGTCTTCTGGAGCGAGGGCGCAAGGCAGATATGGCCGATCTCGGCCACGCCATTGGCGGGGTCGAGCCGCATCAGCGCCGCGACGCCCTCCGCCTTGCCGGAAAGGGCGGGGATGATCGCGTGAAACTTCGGATCGGTGGAAAGATAGGTCGCCTGCGCATAGCGCAAAAACGCGTCCGCCCCGTCGAACGGCCCATAGGCGAGATAGGTCCAGAGCGCGTCATGGCCGCGAAAGGCCGCTTCGAGATCGGCGAAATGCCGGTCGTCCACGATGGGCTCCACGCGAACATGGCGGCCGACCAACGGCTCGTTGCCGGGAAGGGCGCGCGGCTGCCAGTTCGCCAGGGAGCGTTCGGTCATCTCGAATGGTCTTTCACAAAGCGAATCACGCTATCTCGGACATCACGGTTACCCAGCGGCAGCGCCGTGGCAAGGGAGCTGACAGCACCCACATGGTCGAGGCCAGGATAGGTGCGCACCTCGACCTGTCCGCCCTTCTCGCGAATGGCGCGGGCCATGGATTGCGTTTCCTTCGGCTCGACCGTCGTGTCGGCGAGACCCGTGATGAGCAGCGCCGGGGCCGCGCGGCCGCTGGCAAAGCGCACGGGCTGGCTGTCGGCTCGAACCGCCGGTGGGAAGATGCGCTTGTAGCGTTCCTCTTGAATCGGCAGGAAATCATAAGGCCCGGCCAGCCCGATGAAACCCGATAGTGCTCGCGCATCGAGCCCGACACGCTGGAGATAACGCCCGTCAAAGGCCAATAGCGCGCCGATCTGCGCGCCCGCCGAATGGCCCATGACGAAGAGCGGATGGCGCCCGGCGGGCAGTCCGTGGCCGCCCTGGCTGGCAAGGCGTGCAACCGCCGCCACGGCGCGCGCGCCATCCTCCACGAAGCCGGGAAAGACGGTCTGCGGGTAGAGCCGGTAATTGGGAATCGCCACCACGAAGCCGGCCGTCGCCAGCGACTGGCCGACAAAGGGATAAAGCGACTTGGAGCCCCCGTCCCAACTGCCGCCATGGAAGAACACGACGACGGGTGTGCGGGTGTCGGCATTGTCGGGAACGTAGAGGTCGTAGGTTCCGCGCTCGCCCGGCGCATAGCCCAGATCGCGGGTCGTCTCGAAACCGGCGCGTGAGGTCAGCGCGTTGAGAACGGCCGGCCCCGAGCAGCCCGCGAGCACGCAAAGCGACAGGAGGCCGAGAAGGCTGGGAAACAGGCGCGGCATGGCACATCCAAAGCAGAGGTCGCGCGAGAAGATGGTGCGGCGGCGAAAAATCGCCACCGCAAGGCGGGTGGTCGGAGTCGGGCGACAGCCTCCCTCCCCTGACGGAGAGCCTTAACGGACGCGCAGCGCAGCCGCCTCACGGGCGAGCTGGGTGATCGTGTCGAAGCGGCCGGCCGACACCATGTCCTTCGGCGCGACCCAGGAGCCGCCGACGCAGATGACGTTCGGCAGCGCCAGATAATCGCCGACATTGCTGGGCGATACGCCGCCCGTTGGGCAGAAGCGAATCTTCGGGAAAACCGGGGCGAGCGACTTCAGATAGGGAATGCCGCCCAGCTGCTCGGCCGGGAAGAATTTCAGGATCTCGTAGCCTTCCTCGATCATGGCCATCAGTTCGCTCGGCGTCGCCGCGCCCGGCAGAAGCGGTACGTCAGACGATTTGGCGGCGTCCAGCACCTCATGCGTCGTGCCGGGCGAGACGATGAAGCGCGAGCCGGCCTCGACGGCTTCGTCGAACTGGCGCGGCGTCAGGATCGTGCCCGCGCCGCAGATCGCCTCCGGCACCTCGGCCGAAATGGCGCGGATCGCGTCGAGCGCGGCCGGGGTGCGCAGCGTCACTTCGATGGCCGGCAGGCCGCCTTCGGCCAGCGCCCGCGCGAGCTTCACGCCGTCGGCTGCGCTTTCCACCGCCACGACGGGCATGACCGGCTGAACTTGCAGGATTTCGAGCAGCGCATGGGTCTTCTGGGTCATCGTCCGGTCCCTTCGGGCGGCAGGTCACAAGTGTCCGCCGCCTCCTTAAACCATCGGCGGCCGAGCTGAAACGATTTTAGGAGCGCGGCGCGCCGCCAAAGCCGAGGCGATGCCACCAGGAGCGCGGCTGCAACTCACGCTCGTTGCGATCGTCCAGAACGGCCAGGAACGTCTCGCACCAATTATGGGCCGTGTTGGCGAAGACGCGGGCGCGCATCGCCTCATGACGCTCGCGCCGCTCTTCCAGCGGCATGGCGGTCGCGCGCGACAGGGCGTGGGCGATCTCGTCGGTGGAATAGGGATTGACGATCAGCGCCTCGGGCAACTCTGCCACCGCTCCGGCAAAGCGCGACAGGATGAGGACGCCAGGGTCGGCCGGGTCCTGCGCGGCGATGAACTCCTTGGCGACGAGGTTCATGCCGTCGCGCAGCGGCGTCACCATGCAGATCTGCGCGGCGCGGTAGATGCCTGCGAGGGCCCGGCGTGTGAAGCCGTTGACCATGATCTGGATCGGGTTCCAGTCGAGCGTCGCGAAGCGGCCATTGATATTGCCGGCCAGCCCCTCCAACTCGACCCGCAAATCGGCATAGGCTTCGAGTTCGGAGCGTGAGAGCGGCGCAACCTGGAGGAACTGGACATTGCCACGCTGCTCGGGCTCGTCCTCTAGAAGCTGCTCGAAACCGCGAAAGCGCTCCGGCAGGCCCTTGGAATAATCCATGCGATCGACGCCGACGATCTGGTGCCGGCCGCGCGAGATGTCGCGCACCATGGCCTCGTGCTCGCGCGCCTCGTCCGACAGGGCGAATTCCGCGAAGCCATGCGCGTCGATGCCGATCGGAAAGGCAGACGCGCGCACGATACGCCCGTCCTGCGTACGCACGCGGTCTCCGTCGATATCCTCCGCGCCCAGTTCCTGCACGCAGAAGGCCACGAAATTGCGCCGGTCGCCTTCGGTCTGAAAGCCGATCACGTCATAGGCCAGCATGGCGCGCACCATGTCCTGGCTGCCCGGCAGCGCGGACATCAGATCGGGCGGGCAGAAGGGAATATGGAGGAAGAAGCCAAGCCGCCCGTCATAGCCGCAGCGCCGCAGTTCCTGTCCCATGAAGAAGAAGTGGTAGTCGTGGACCCAGACGAGATCGTCGGGCGTCAGAAGCGGGCTCAGCCGTTCGGCGAAGCGCCGGTTCACCTGCCGATAGGTCCGGGCCGAAGCACGGTCGAAGGAGGCGATGTCGAGCCGGTAGTGCAGGAGTGGCCAGAGAGAACGGTTCGCATAGCCGAAATAGAAGCCGTCCAGTTCCTCCTGCGTCAGGTCGATCGTGGTGAGCGAGGTATGGCCGTGGGTCTCGGTGCGATAGTCGCTGCTGGCGGCATCCGGGGACACCTCCCCGCTCCAGCCGAACCAAAGGCCGCCGCGCCGGCGCAGCGCGTCAGCGAGACCGACGGCGAGCCCACCCGCCTTGCCTTCGTCGCTCAAGGGGCCGACGCGGTTCGAGACGACGACAAGTCGCTGTTGGGTTTCGCTCATGACTGTGTTTCCCCTTGCTGCTGCGAGGCCTCCCGCCTCGCAACCCCGAGCCAGCGATGGACCGAGTCTACCGAGGCCAGACGGAATTCCGCTTCGGTCGCTCCGTCGCCGACCTTGATCGAGACACCTCCCAGTTTGCGAACGGCATAGAAGCCGAATTCGTCCGTCGTGTCGTCCCCGACATAGATGGGCTGACGCCCCTGGAACGGCGCATGGGCCATCAGCGCTTCGATGGCCTTGCCCTTGTCCATGCCGGCCAGATGCACCTCGACGATGTTGTCACCCTTCATCACGGCGAAGCCCGGCTCCTCGCCGACCGCCGCCGAGACGAGGCGGATCGCGGCCTCCTGCAACTCGGGAAAGCCGCGATAATGTACGACGAGCGCGGTCTTCTTATCCTCAAGCCGCAACCGAGGCTCCGCGACGACACCCGCCGCGAGCGCCACGCGGATCGGATCGAGCCCTTCCGGGCCGGCGAGCGGCACGACCGGCGCGCCCGGCTGGTCGCGGCGCTCCAGCCCGTGAACGCCGGCCGCGGCGAATTGCAAGGGCTGGAGGAAATGGTCGAGATCGGCGATGCACCGGCCGCTGACGACGGCGAAGGCCCCAGCGCAGGCCGCTTGCAACTGCCCAAGGCGCTCCACCGCCTCGGGCGAGATGACGACGCCGGTCGGGTCGTCCACGAGATCCACCAGCGTTCCGTCAAAGTCGATGAAGAGCGCGTGGCGGGCGGAGTCGATCGGAGGCGGTAGGTTCATGCCTTCCGAGATAGGCCTTTTTGCCGATTTGGAAACATGCCGATGCCGCAAAAAGGCCGCTTTGCTTCCCCCGCCTCGCTTCGTTTGGCGGGTTAAGCCGCGTTGGAGAGAAGGCGCGAGGCCTGCCGGAAGGCGCTTTCGATCTTCCGGTCATAGGCGTTGGCGGTGAAGCCGGGGCCGTTATAGAGCCGAGCAAAGCCTTCCCAATCGCCTCGCTCCAGCCGCTCGACAAACGGGCCGGTTTTCAGAAAACGCGCGACGAGATTGAACTGCCCCTCGGCGGACCGGCGCGCCTCCTCGGCCAACGCGGCGGCGCTGGCATAGCCGAGCGTCTGCCAGTGCAGGCCCATCACTTGCCCCAAGCCCCAGGAGGTCGCCTCATAGGCAGCATTCGCATCGATCGCCGCAGCCTGGCGCAGGAGACGCCAGCGCGCGTCTTGCCCCGCCGGGTTGCGGATCTGGCCGGCGCGCGGTGCGGAAAGGCCAGCCGTGCGCGCGATCCGGCGTTTCTCTTCGTTGAGGCGCCGATCGAACACATGGCCTTCGAAGCGGATCAGCGGCTCGCGCCCCTCGCCCACCGGCGCGAAGGCGCGCGCATTGGTTTCCACGATGGCGATGGCGACGAGCGCGGCCGCCGGTGTGCCGGTGGCGCGCTCGACCTCGCGCGTGGCATCAAGAACTTCCCTGGAGATCGGCATGAAAAACCCCGCCTGTTGAACGAGCGCCAGAATGGGCGCTCGCCAGCGGGCGGGGATAAAATGGGGATAGATTTCGAACACGAGAGCCTTCCAGCGCCCCTCGTGAGCCGCTAGAAAGGGCTGCGTCAGGCCGCTTCCGTCAGCCGCTCGGCCTCGGCACGAACCGTGTCGACCGACTTCAACTCGCCGCGCACCGGGGTGCCGGAAGCCTTGTAATCACCGGCCACTTCGGCGGCGATCGTGTCGGCCGTGATGGCCGAAAGCGTCCAGCCCAGATGGCCGTGGCCGGTGTTGTAATAGACGCCCTTGGCCTTGCCCCGGCCGACGCGCGGCAGCATGTCGGGCATCATCGGGCGCAGGCCCGCCCAGGGCACGACCGAGGCGGTCGAGACGCCGGGGAAGCGGTAGCGGCACCAGTCCACCAGCGGCTTGATGCGGGCCATGCGAATGTCGCGGTTTTCTCCCGCAAATTCCGCCGTACCGGCGATGCGCAGGCGATTGGCGCCGAGGCGGCTGGTGACGATCTTGGCCTTATCATCCAGAAGCGAGACATAGGGCGCGCCCTCGCGGCTCGCCTCGTCCTCAAGATTGACGGTGATCGAATAGCCCTTCACGGGATAGACGTTCACCCGGTCGCCCAGCATGGCGGCAAAGCGGCGCGAGCCGACGCCGGCGCAGATCACCGCCGCATCGAAATCCTGCCTGATGCCCTCGTCTTCCGTCCCTGCCTTGCGGGAGAAGACGGCAACGCCCCCGCCCTCGCGGGTGGAAAGCTGCGTGATGTCGGATTCGTAGCGGAAGGAGACGCCCTTGCGCTCGCAGGCTGCCGAAAGGCCGCGCGTGTATTTGTGGATGTCGCCGGTGAAGTCGCTCTGCGTGAAGAAGCCGCCACGGAACGTGCCAGCGAGCGCGGGCTCGATCTGATGGATGCCGGCATTGTCCAGCACGTCGCGGTGCAGACCGCCCTTGGCATAAAGCTCGTTGACACGCAGCGCGTGCTTGAATTCCGATTCCGTCTCATAGACATGCAGGATGCCACGCTTCACGCAGTCGAAGTCGAACCCCTCCCGCTCGGCCATGTCCATCAGGTGCTGGCGGGCGGCGATGGCCATCTTCACGGTCGCGACCGTGTTCTCCTCGTAGGAGCGGGCGGCCATGACGAATTCGAACATCCAGGACAGCTTGTGCCAGGTCGGGCCCGGATGAACGAGCAGCGGGGCGTCCTTCTTGAGCATCCACTTGATGCCCTTCAGGAACGTAGCCGGCGAGTTCCAGACTTCGGCATTGGAAGCCGAAAGCTGGCCGCCATTGGCGAAGGAGGTTTCCATGGCCGAATAGGCGTTCCGGTCGAACACCGTCACGTCAAGGCCCTGGGACATGAGCTTATAGGCGGTGGTTACGCCGGTGATACCGGCGCCAATAACGGCAACAGAGGTCACGATCATCCTTCGCCCGAGCGCATCGGGTCTGGTCGTGCCCCTCCGTCATTGGCCTGAGAGTTTCACGGCACGGGAATTATCCCCCGAAACCGCTTTCTCCTTCGGCGGACGGCTGCGTGGAATCGCCGTCACTCTCCGGATGTGTCTAGCGCCGCGCGGTCCTTTTGCCTGAGAGTTTCCGGGGCGGTTGCTCCTTCGGCGCCGGCAGATGCCGGTCTCTCCCGCATACAGCGAATATGGACTTTACGATACGCGACATCCCATGCCGCAGCAAGCGCGAAGAGCCGGCACGCCGTGCCTCAGTTAAGGCACGGCGCTCAAAATCGTGGCAATTCTATTCGCCGCGCGGGAAGCGCTGCGACTCTTCCAGAATGTTCAGATCCATATGGTTGCGCATGTAGCGCTCGGACGCCTTCTGAAGCGGCTGGAAATCCCAGGGATAATAGGCTCCGTTGCGCAGCGCCTCGTAGGTGACATGCCGGCGCGCCTGGCTCTGGCGCACCTCCTGGTCGAAGCGAGAGAGATCCCACAGCGATTCGGCCTTTTGCGCGAAAGCCGCCAGCGTCTGCGCATGGGCAGGATCACCCGCCAGATCGGTCAGTTCGTGCGGATCGGCGTCGAGGTCGAACAGCTGGTCCGGGTCGGCCGGGCAGCGGTTGAACTTCCAACGCCCCTCGCGGATCGAGACCATGGGCGCGACCGAGCCTTCGGCGGCATACTCCATCGGAACGGCCTCGCGCCGCGCGCCGCGCGCCATCGTGTCGATCAGCGACACGCCGTCGATCCAGTCCGCGCCCGAGCCGAGATCGACGCCGGCGAGATCGGCGAGCGTCGGCAGGACATCCAGCGTCGAAACGGGCTGCCGGAACGTGCCAGCAGCCACGCCGGGCGCGGCCAGCATCAGGGGTACGCGCGCCGAGCCCTCGAAGAAGTTCATCTTGAACCACAGACCGCGCTCGCCCAGCATGTCGCCATGGTCGGAGACGAAGAGGATGGCGGTGTTGTCGGCCAAGCGCGTGGCCTCCAGCACCTCGATCAGCTCCCCCACCTTCTCGTCGATATAGGAGATATTGGCGAAATAAGCCCGGCGCGAGCGGGCGATCATCTCGTCTGAAATGTCGTAGTCCTGATCGTTGCAGGCGGCCATGAGACGGCGCGAATGCGGGTCCTGCGCCTCGCTGGGCAGCCGGCCGATTTCGGGGAGGAGATGAGGCGCGCCCTCGTAGAGATCGAAGAAGCGCCGCCGCGCGACATAAGGATCGTGCGGATGGGTGAAGGAGACAGTCAGGCAGAAGGGCCGCTCGTCATGGCCCCGGCTCAGATCATAGAGTTTCGCCTTGGCGTGGTAGGCGACCTCGTCGTCATATTCGAGCTGGTTGGTGATCTCGGCCACCCCTGCCCCGGTGACGGAGCCGAGATTGTGATACCACCAGTCGATCCGCTCGCCGGGCTTGGTGTAGTCCGGCGTCCAGCCGAAATCGGCCGGGTAGACATCGGTCGTCAGGCGCTCCTCGAAGCCGTGAAGCTGGTCCGGGCCGACGAAATGCATCTTGCCCGACAGCGCGGTGCGATAGCCCGCGCGGCGCAGATAATGGGCAAAAGTCGGAATATCCGAGGCAAATTCGGCCGCGTTGTCATAGACGCGCGTCTTGGACGGGAGTTGCGCGCTCATGAAGGACGCGCGGGCGGGCGCGCAAAGCGGGCTCGCCGTGTAGGTGTTCACGAAGCGCGCCGAGCGCTCGGCCAGGGCTTTGAGATGCGGCGTATGGAGAAACGACGCCGGCCCGTCGGGAAACAAGGTGCCATTGAGCTGGTCCACCATGATGACGAGGATGTTGGGGCGGCGGGCGTCGGTCATGGCGCTCTCTCAAATCGCAGAACACAGAAACGGCGGCGCCTTTCGAGAAGCGCCGCCGCAAGACAAGAGGGGATCGGTCAGGCGCCGATCTTGGCCTTCACCGCCGCCAGACCCGGTTGACCGTCCAGCGTGGTGACGCCGGCGAGCCACGGTTCCAGAACGGCGGGGTGATTGGCGAGCCAGCTCTTGGCGGCCTTGTTGGCGTCGGTACCGTCGGCCAGCGCCGCCATCATCTCGTTTTCCATCTCGACGGTGAAATGCATCTGCGAGAAGAGCTTGGCGACGTTCGGGCATTCTCCCGCATAGCCCGCGCGCGCCAGCGTATAGACCTCCGCGCCACCATAGTTCGGGCCGAAGAATTCGTCCGCGCCCGACAGATAGGTAATGCCCATGTTGTTCATCGGATGGGGCGCCCAGCCCAGGAACACGATCCACTCCTTGGAGCGCTCGGCGCGCTTCACCTGCGCGAGCATCCCCTGCTCGGAACTGTCCACCAGCTTCCAGCCCTTCAAGCCATAGGCCGGCGCGTCGATCATCGACTGGATATTAGTATTGGCCGGCGCGCCCGGCTCGATGCCGTAGATCTCGGACTTGAACTTGTCCGCGTTGGCGGCGAGTTCCTTCACGTCCTTGACGCCGGCCTCGGCCACGTAGTTCGGCACGGCCAGCGTGAACTTGGCCCCTTCCAGATTCTTGGTCAGGACGTCCGCCGCCTTCTTGGCCTCCAGCTCGTCACGGAACTTCGTCTGCGCCGGCATCCAGTTGCCGAGGAAGACGTCGGTCTGCTTATTGGCGAGCGCCTGATAGCCGACCGGCACGCCGAGCGTCTCGATCTTCGCGGTGTAGCCGAGCCCGTCCAGAACGGTGCTCGCCAGCGCGTTGGTGGAGGTGATGTCGCTCCAGCCGGGGTCCGACATGCGCACGATCTTGCAAGCGGCCGGATCGGCGGCGAAGGCAGCGCCGGGAAGCGCGGCGGCGGCAAGGAGCGCGGCGGCGGCGAAGCGGGCGGAACGGAGCATCGGAAACCTCGATTCTGGAAGGGCATCGTCGGGACGCCTTACCGATCCCGTATCAGGACCGAGACCACGCCGGCTTTCAAGACCATTTCCATTCGTCTGCACCGTTGGAAAGGAACGCGCTATGCTGATCCGGCCGATCCGGGAGCAGGACCCGGCCCCTCCGGCGCACTCGCACGCAACGCCTGGAGACCCAAGCGCGATGAATGACGACGATATCCGGGAGATGTTCGAGGGCCTCGGATCGGTGACCATCCGCCGCATGTTCGGCGGCAAGGGCATCTATCACGCCGGCCTGATCGTCGCGATCGACTTGCGCGACGAAATCCTCCTGAAGGCCGACGCGACGAGCGCCCCGCTCTTCGCAGAGGCCGGCGCCCATCAATGGACCTATGAGGGCCAGAGAGGACGGCCGGTTCTCATGCCCTACTGGTCGATCCCCGATGAGGCGCTGGACGATTCCGAGACGCTGGCGCACTGGGTCCGCCTCGCCTTCGAAGCGGCCTTGCGCTCGGGGGCCGCAAAGCCGCCGCGCCGGCGCAAGACGGTTTCAGAGCTTTGATGTGGCCTGCTCCGCCAAAGCCGGATCGTCGGCCGAGCGCGGCATAAAGCGGCGCGTGCGGCGCTTGAAGCCCTCGATATAGGTCAGCACCACCGGCACGAAGATCAGGGTCAGGATGGTAGAGGAAATCAGCCCGCCGATCACCGCATGGGCCATGGGCGCGCGCTGCTCGCCGCCCTCCCCCAAGCCCAGCGCCAGCGGCACCATGCCGAAGATCATGGCAAGCGTCGTCATCACAATTGGGCGCAGGCGCACCGCGCCGGCCTCCGCCAGACTGTCGCGCAAGTCCACGCCCCTGGCCCGCGCCTGGTTGGAATAGTCCACCAGCAGAATCGCGTTCTTGGTGACGAGGCCCATCAGCATGATGAAGCCGATGATGGAGAAGATGTTGAGTGTCGAGCCGGTGGCATAGAGGCCGAGCAGCACGCCGATCAAGGAGAGCGGCAGCGACATCATGATCGCGACCGGCTGGAGGAAGGAGCCGAACTGCGAGGCAAGGATCAGGTAGATGAAGATCACGGCGAGCCCCAGCGCCTGCAGCGCATAGCCCGTGCTCTCCACCATGTTCTCGGCATCGCCGCCGAAGGAAATGCGATAGCCCGGCGGCGGTTGGAGCTTGGCGATCTCGCGCTGAAGATCCGACGTGACTTCCCCCAGCGCCCGATCGGAGACATTGGCCGAGATGCGCACTTCGCGCTGGAGATCGCGCCGGTTGATGGAACTCGCGGCCACGCTGTCCACGACATCGGCCACCTGATCGAGCGCGACCGTGACGGGTCGGTTTTCCGCGTCCCGCCGGCCGGTGGCGATGGTCAGCGCGCGAAGCTGCTCGGCCCGCGCACGGCCTTCTTCGGGCAGGCGCACCATCACGTCATAGGTCTCTCCATCCGGCGCGTTCCAGACCGAGACGGCGTCGCCCGCCACGAGCGGGCGCAGCGTGTCGCCGATCTGGGTCAGCGTGATGCCGAGATCGCTCGCCGCCTCGCGCCGCACCCGGATCGCCAGCGTCGGCTGCTCGTCCTCGATCGAAGACTCGACCTCAATCGCGCCGGGGATCGCGCGCAGCGCCGCGGTCAACTGGCCTGAGATGCGCTTCAGCTCGGCCGGGCTTTCACCGAGCACCGAGAACTGTAAGGGCTTGGAGGAGGCTCCGCCGCCCCCGCCGCCGCCCATGGCGCTTTGATTGATCGAGACGGTGAGCCCCGCGATGCGCGACAGCGCCGGGCGCAGTGGTGCGACGACCTCCGCCGTGGAGCGCTTGCGCTCCGCGATGGGCTTCAGCGTCACGGCGACATTGGCCGCATTGAAGCCGCGCGAGCCGCCGGAATTGATGGTGGAATAGGTCGTCATCACCTCGGGCTGGGCGCGAAGCACGCGCTCGACCTGCGCGACCTTCATCGCCGTGTATTCGAGCGAAGAGCCTTCCGGCGCTTCCAACGACACGGTGAACTCGCCATTATCCCCCTCGGGCAGGAACTCCGCGCCGATGCGCGGCACGAGCATCAGGCTCGCCACGAAGATCGCGAGCGTCGCGAACACCGTGAGGATGCGGTGCCGGAAGCTCCAGCGGATGACGCGCGCATAGCCCCCCGACAGGCGCTCGAACCCTCGATCGAAGCGCGCGACCAGCCGTCCGATCGGCCCACGCTTGGCGCCGGGATGGGCGTG
Source organism: Aureimonas sp. D3 (assembly GCF_001463805.1). NCBI lineage: Bacteria > Pseudomonadati > Pseudomonadota > Alphaproteobacteria > Hyphomicrobiales > Aurantimonadaceae > Aureimonas > Aureimonas sp. D3. Next base: position 154,160 of record NZ_BBWM01000029.1, read on the forward strand.
CGGATCGTACCAGACGCTGGAGAGCATCGGGTCGAGCGTGAAGGAGACGAAGAGCGATATGAGCACGGCGACCGAAACCGTGACGCCGAACTGAAGGAAGAAACGCCCGATAATGCCGCCCATGAAGGCGACGGGCAGAAACACCGCAACGATGGACAGCGTCGTCGCCAGAACCGCGAGGCCGATCTCGTTGGTCCCGTCCAGCGCGGCCTGCCGGTGACTTTTGCCCATGGCAAGATGGCGCGTGATGTTCTCGCGCACCACGATCGCGTCGTCAATCAGGATGCCGATGGCGAGCGACAGCGCCAGAAGCGTCATCGTGTTCAGCGTGAAGCCCAGCGCATGGACGACGGCGAAGGTGCCGATCACCGAGATCGGCAGGGTCAGGCCGGTGATGACCGTGGACCGCCAGGAGTTGAGGAACAGGAAGACGATCACGACCGTCAGGCACGCGCCCTCGATCAAGGTGCGCTGCACCTCGGACACCTGCGCCGAGATGGCGCGCGAATTGTCGCGCGACACGGCGAGATCGTAGCCCTGCGGCCCCAGCTCGACCTGGAGCTTGGCAATCTCGGCGCGCAGGGCCTGCGCGACCTGAACCGTGTTCGCCCCTTGCACCTTCACCACATCGACGCCGAGCGACTGGACGCCGTTGCGCGCCGCCCGGCTCGTCAGCTCCGCCCCGCCCTCGCGCACGGTGGCAAGGTCCGCCAGATAGATCGGCGCGCCGCCCTCCGTCGCCACGATGATGCGCTCGAAGCCCGGCACATCGTCGATCCGGCCTTCCACCGTCACCGTGCGCTCGTCGATGCCCGACACGAGCGTGCCGGCGGCAATGTCCTGGTTCTCGCGGCGGATGGCGTCAAGCACGGCCGAGGTGCCGACGCCCAGCGCCTCCATGCGCTCGGGATCGAGCAGAACCTGCACCTGCCGCTTCGCCCCGCCGACGATGGATGTCTGGCCGACGCCCGCCACGACGTTCAGCCGCTTGGTGACGATCTGATCAGCGATCGTGGTGATGTCGGTCAGCGAATGGGTGGCCGAAGAGATCGCGAGCGAGAGGATCGGCTGGTCGTCGGGGTTGAAGCGCGTGACCTGCGGCGTATCCACGCCGTCGGCAAAGCCCGCTTCAAGCCGGGAGACGCGATCGCGCACCTCCTGCGCGGCGACGCCGGAATCGGTTTCCAGCGTGAATTGCACAATCACGAGCGAGCGTCCCTCGAAGGTCTGGGACGAGACCGTATCGACGCCGCCGATCGTGTTCACCGCCTGCTCGATCGGCCGCGTCACGGCCGATTCCACCGTTTCGGGCGAAGCGCCGGTATAGCTGGTCGAGACCACGACGACGGGCAGGTCCACCTGCGGGAACTGCTCGACGCCAAGCCGCGAATAGCCGAACAGGCCGATCACGACGATCGCCGCCATCATCATCGTCGCGAAGACGGGATGGGCGACGCTGATGCGGGTGAGGAACATCGCTCAGCCCAAATCCGCGATGGTGACGGCTGTATCGGGCTTGAGATCGGGCAAGGGGGCGGTGACGACGACATCGCCCTCCGCCAGCCCCCGCGCCACCTCGACAAGGCCGCGCTCGGTGAACTGGGTGCCAAGCTGCACGGGCTGGCGATACAGGCGGCCGCCCCGTGCGGCCAGCACGAAAGCTCCCTCCTCGTCCTTCCGAATGGCGGCGGAGGGCAGCGCGATCACATCGGGGAAGCTTTCGATGGCGATCTCGCCGGTGGCAAACAAGCCGCCGCGCAGCAGCCCCTCCCCGTTTGGAACGCTCAAATAGACCCGAACGGCGCGCGAGCCGGCGACGGCGACCGGCGCGATCCGCGCGACGTCCGCTTCCACCACGCGGCCCGAAGACCCTTCGATGCGCATTTGCGCCCGCTGGCCGACGCGCACCTCGGAAATGCGGCTGGTCGGCACCAGCGCCTCGATCTGCATTTCAGTGAGATCCACGACTTGGAACAGTTCGGTGTTCAGGGGTACGCTCTGCCCCGGTTCGACCGAGCGCTGCGACACGGTTCCGTCAAAAGGTGCCTTCACCTCCGCATCCGCTAGGGACTTGCGCGCGTCCGCGACGCCCGCTTCCAACCCGCGCACTTCGGCCTCCAACGAAAGGAGATCGGCCTCGGCTTGAAGCAGCGTCGCTTCCGACGAAATCCCCGCCGTGCCGAGCCTGCGACTGCGCTCCAGCGTCGAGGCCGCCAGCCGGCGCTGCGCCTGCTTCGCTTCCAGTGTCGCCTCCTGCGCGGCAAGGCCCGAACGCAGAACCGTCGTATCGAAGAGCGCGATGACCTCCCCGGCCGAGACCTTGTCGCCCACCTCGGCTCGCACCTCGGCCAGTCGCCCGGACACTTCGGCGTTGACGGCTCCGACCCGGCGCGGCTCGGCCGAGCCCGACACGCGCACGGTGCGCGTCAGCGTCCGGGGTTCGACCTTGGAAACCTCCGCCCCGGCGAGTTCCGTGGTCTGCGGCACGACAGCGGCGACTGGCACGGGCGCGGCCTGCGACGCCTCGCGCGTGCGGCTCCAGCCGATCGCGCCGGCCACGCCGCCGGCGAGGAGAATCACGATAAGACCCTTGCGAAGCCGTCCGGCCATGCCTGTCCATTTCCGATCATTCAAAGGTGCCGCTTAGCATCTAGCTGACGAGAACGGCCACCGCGTGACGTGGATATGACGAAAGGTTGCGTCAACGGGGTGCGACAGCGGCGCGAACTGCGACACCCCGCCCCTTCGCAGAACTGGGGATTCTCGGGCGCGGACGCTGACATGGCGCCGCTCCGCCCCATAATCTCCGGTCAGAGATGGAGACGACGCAGCGTATGAGTGCTCTTGAGGCGGAGATCGGTGGCCCGACCCGCGCGCTTGCGCGTGGGCCGGACAGGCTCGGCCTTCTCCTCGTCGTGATCGGCGCTTCTGGGGCCTGTCTCCTTCCGCTCGCAACCTTTCGCGCCAATCGCATCGTTCCGGGCGTCGGGAAGCCTTTGTTCGAGGCGCTACCCTCCACACTCGCCATCGGCCTTGCGCTGGTTCTGGCCTTGGCCGCGATGGTGGCACTCTTCATCCGCTCGCCGCGCCTGCGGCTCCTCACCGCGCTCGGAAGCCTCCTGGTTCTCCTTCTTAGCCTGGGTGCCGCGCCCGCCCATCTCTCGCCCGCCGCCAACACCTATGCCCGCGTCGCCCCGGCCTCCGGCTTCTGGCTTGTTCTCTTCGCCCTGTCGCTTCTGGCAACGGATGCCTTGGCGCGGCTGCGCCCACCGCCGCTGGCGCGTGTGGCGCTGCTCGGCGCGACCGGGCTCGTGCTCTTTGCTCTATTTCGCCTCGGCGTCTGGGACGATCTCTCCGTCATGAAGGAATTTCGTCCGCGCGCAGACGCCTTCGCGCGCGAAGCGGGCACCCATGTCATGCTGGCGCTCGGATCGCTCTTGGGGGCGATCGTCGTCGGCCTGCCGCTCGGCATCCTGTGCCACCGCGTGGCCGCGCTGCGCGGGCCGGTGTTGAGTTCGCTCAACATCCTCCAAACGATCCCTTCCATCGCGCTCTTCGGCCTCCTGATCGCGCCGCTCGGCTGGATCGCGCTGCACGTACCCGGCGCACGCGAAATCGGCATTCGCGGCATCGGCGCGGCCCCGGCGCTTGTCGCCCTGTTTCTCTACTCGCTCCTGCCCATGGTCGCGAACACGGTGGCCGGTCTCGCCGGTGTCCCCTTCGCCGCGCATGACGCCGCGCGCGGCCTCGGCATGACGGCGCGCCAGCGTCTCTTCCGGGTCGATCTGCCGCTGGCGCTTCCCGTGATCCTCACCGGCGTTCGCATCACGCTGGTGCAGAATATCGGCCTTGCCACGATCGCCGCCTTGATCGGCGGCGGCGGGCTCGGCGTCTTCGTGTTCCAGGGCCTCGGCCAGACGGCGATGGATCTCGTGCTTCTGGGCGCGCTGCCGACCGTCGCCCTCGCCTTCTCGGCCGCCGTCCTTCTGGATGCGGCGGTCGATCTCACCCAGCCTCCGCAAGGCCCGCTCTCGAAAGGTTCGCCCGCATGATCGAGTTTCGCGACGTTTCGAAAGCCTATGACGGTGCGCGCGTGGTGGACGGTGTCAGCCTCACGGTGGAGCCCGGCACGATCTGCACCATCGTCGGCGCCTCGGGCTCCGGCAAGACCACCCTCATGCGCATGGTCAACCGCATGACCGATCCGACCTCGGGCGCGGTGCTGATCGACGGCAAGGACAATCGCGAGATCGACGGGCCGGAGCTGCGCCGCCGCATCGGCTATGTCATCCAGAACCATGGCCTGTTTCCTCATCGCACCGTGGCAGAGAATATCGCGACCGTGCCCAATCTCCTGAAGTGGGAGCGTCCGCGCGTTGAGGCGCGCGTCGAGGAACTGCTGCACCTCTTCGGGCTGGCCCCTAAGGACTACGCCGCGCGCTATCCGCACCAGCTTTCGGGCGGCCAGCAGCAGCGCGTCGGCGTGGCCCGCGCGCTCGCCGCCCGCCCCGCCATTCTCCTGATGGACGAGCCCTTCGGCGCGCTCGATCCGATCATCCGCGCCCGCGCGCAGGCCGATCTCTTGTCTGTGCAGAAGGCGACCGGCACCACTGTCGTTCTCGTGACGCATGACATGGAAGAAGCCGTGCATCTCGGCCATCGCATCGCCGTCATGGAAAACGGCCGGTTGCGCCAATGCGCTTCCCCGGCCGAAATCCTCGCCCGCCCGGCCGACGCCTATGTCGAAGAGATGTTGGGCGCGAACGACCGAGCCTTCAAGCTTCTTTCCCTCGGCACGCTGGAGGACCTCGTGGAGCCTGGCGCCGCCTCCGGCGCGCCGCTGCGCACCGACACCAACCGGCGCGACGCCTTGGCCGATCTTCTCTGGTCGAACCGGGGCGCGGCCCCCGTGGCGGATGCGACAGGACGGCTTCTCGGCATCGTGCGCACCTCCGCGCTTCTGCGCTGCGCGGCGAGACCGGCTTCGTGACACGGCATCTGGCGCGGGCCTGGCGCCTCGCGCTTCTGGCCCTCCTCCTCGCCTTTCTCTTCCGCCCGGCGCTGTTCGAGCCCGTTCTGCGACCGCTCACGGAGAACAACGCGCCAGCGATCTACGACAAGGGCGATCTTCTCTCGCTCACCCTGTCGCATCTGAAGATCACGGCCATCGCGACGCTGGGTGCCGCGCTTCTCGCGGTCGCCATGGCCGTCTTTGTCACGCGCCGGGCGGGGGCGGACTTCCTTCCCTTGTCGCGTTCCGTCGTCAATATCGGCCAGACCTTTCCGCCCGTCGCCGTCCTGGCGCTGGCCGTACCGGCCATGGGCTTCGGCGAAGCGCCGACGCTGGTCGCCCTCTTCCTCTATGGCCTCCTACCGATCTTCGAAACGACGATCGCGGGCCTCACCGGCGTCCCGCGCCCGGTCGTGGAAGCGGCGCGCGGCGTCGGCATGACGGGCTGGCAACGCCTTCTCCAGATCGAGCTTCCGCTCGCGCTGCCGCTCGTCGTCGCGGGCCTGCGCCTGTCGGCCGTGATCGGTCTAGGCACGGCGACGATCGGCTCGACGGTCGGTGCACGCACGCTCGGCGAAGTCGTGATCGCCGGCCTTCTATCGGACAATCTCGCCTTCATCGTCCAGGGCGGCGCGATCGTCGGCGCGCTCGCCATCCTCCTGCACGACGCGCTCTCCTGGCTCGAGCAGCGCCTCGCCCGCCGCGCCTGACAGCAGGCCCGCAGCGCATCGCAAGATCGCACCTTGCCTCCCCTCCCGTCCTCCTGTATCAACTCCCCAGAGCCTGAACTTGATTCAGGCCGGGCACCCGTAGCTCAGCTGGATAGAGTGTCGCCCTCCGAAGGCGAAGGTCACAGGTTCGAATCCTGTCGGGTGCGCCATTTCAATACAGAACTGCGAACCGCAAACGCCGCCGTTTCCCCGCTCGACGTGGCGACGAGGGTGTGGAGCAGGTCCGATTTTCTCCCCATGATCCGAACCTCGTCATCGGCGACCTCAACGCGCTGGGCGAAGGCGCACGGGTGATCTCGCTGATTGCCGCCGCTTCCTTCGGTTCGCAGGCTGCTCCTTGCGCCACGACGGGGGAAGACGAGAACTGGGCCTAAGCAACAGCCGTTATTTAATCTTGCAAGCATTGTGAGGCGGTGGCCGTCATTGCCGACAGAACCTGTGACAGCAATGTCCTGCGGTCCAGCTCTCGTGCACGGGCTGATGAGGAGGTCCCCTGCAACCCGACGCGCAAGGTCGCTTGCCTGCCACGCGACGATCCTGAGTTCCAGAGGATCGGGAGGATCGTCTCAGAGCTGAAGGCGCTCTTGCGCAAAGCCGGAAGGAGGAGCGCTCCATGGCTCCGGGCTACGATCGGCGAACTCGTCGATGGCTTCAAACTCGGCGAGTGTGCCAGATTCTTCGAAGCCTCGGACTATGAGGCGTCGATCGAATGCCGCCCCGATCCATGGTCCTTGGTATAAGCCAGCGACAGGGTATCGTGATTAATCGAAAGTCCGCGCGATGAAGATTTTGGTTGCGGAAGACGATGAGACGATGGCGGGATACGTCCGCAAAGGTCTTATCGAACAGGGGTTTTCGGTCGATTGGGTGAGCGATGGCCGCGAAGCGCTGACCTACTGCCTCTATAACACCTGCGATCTGGCCATCGTCGACCGGATGATGCCGGGCCTCGACGGGCTTTCTCTCGTCAAGGCGCTGAGAGCGTCCAACAGTTCCCTGCCGGTGATCTTCTTGACGGCGGTTTCCGATGTTGAGGACAAGGTCGAGGGGCTGATGGCGGGCGCTGACGACTACATCGTCAAACCGTTTCACTTCTCGGAGCTTCTTGCCCGCATTCATGCCCTGTCGCGGCGCCCCAAAGAGAACAGCCACAAGACGGAGCTCACCTGCCACGATCTGAAGCTGGACCTTCTCAAGCGCGTAGCGATCCGTCAGGGGCAGGTCATCGATCTGCAGAACAAGGAATTCGCGCTGCTCGAACTCCTCATGGAAGCGGAGGGCCGGGTCGTGAGCCGGACGATGATCCTGGAGAAGATCTGGGATTTTTCCTTCGATCCGGGAACGACCGTCGTGGAAACCCATATCAGCAAGCTGCGCCAGAAGATCGACAAGCCCTTCGATACGGCTTTGATCCAGACCGTGCGCAATATGGGATACCGAATTCGTGCGCCTCACTGATCTTCTGTCGGGCAGCTCCTTTCGGACCTCGGCCAAGGTCGCGATCGGGGTTCTCGTTCTGATGACCGTCGGCGGAACGCTTCTCATAGGGTCGGCCACGAAAGCCCTGCGCGAGGTCACGGAGCAGCAGACCCTGGAGGAAGCCGTCCTTCTCAGCGACGTCTACGCCGCCGAGGGACGCGAGGGCCTGGTGAAGGCCATCGGCACGCTGAGCAAGCTCGTCAGCAGCCAGGAGCATATCTCAACCATCTACGACGAACATGGGATCCATCTGGCCGGTGCCGACCTCGCCATGCCGGACTTCATCGGCGTGCGCGACATCAGGCTGCAACTCGTCTCCGCCGAGGGGAGCCAAGGGCATTTCGTGCTGTCGGTTCAGAAGTTCAGCGACGCAACGCTGGTCGTCGGCCGAAGTCTCGAGGCCGTCGACGAGATGCGCGTTCACATGATCGCGGGCCTCACCGCCATGACCGTGCTCCTGACCCTTGGGACACTGGGTCTGGGCCTGCTGGCGAGTCGCGAGAGTTTTTCCAAGCTCAGGTCGATCGAGGGCGTTCTCGCACGCGTCGCAAGCGGGGACTCCGAGGCGCGCGTTCCGATCGGGGTGAGGACGGACCAGATCGACCGCATCTCCCTCCAGATCAACGCGAACCTCGACGTTCTCTCGCGCCTGATGAACAGTATGCGCGCCACGACGACGGCGATCGCACACGATCTGAAAAGCCCGCTCGCCCGCGTCGGGCTCGTGTTGAACGATGCGCTGGACGCGATCGAGGCCGGGCGTGATCCGCAGCCCCAAGTCGAACGGGCGTTGAGCGAGACCGGGTCGCTCAACGAGATCATCGACACCATTCTGCGCATCACCCGAATCCGCGCCGGCTCGCCGCGCAAAGACATGCAGCTGATCGACCTCGGCGGCCTCGTGGAGAACACGCTCGAATTCTTCGCGCCGCTGGCACAGGAGAACAGGCAAACGCTCGAGTTTCGGCCCGGCGAGGCTGAGACATGTCGGCTCCTGTGCGACAAGAGCATGGTGCAGCAGCTGCTTGCCAACGTCGTCGGGAATGCCATCGTGCATGGCGGCTCGGGCATTTGGATCCGGGTTCGTCTAGAGGACCGGCCCGACACACTCGACCTCATCGTCGAGGACACCGGCGGCGGCATCCCCGACGGGCAACGCGGTGAGGTCTTCGACCTGTTTAAACGGCTCGACAGCGCTCGCAGCAAGCCGGGCAGCGGTCTCGGCCTGGCGCTGGTCAAGGCCGTTGCCGACCACCACGATGCCGGTATCGCGCTGTCCGCGACCGATCCCGGCTCCGCCGATCATCCGGGCCTCCGCGTCACGGTGTCCTTCCCAAGGCTCCAAGTTCAACGATAATTAAAGAACGCCGCAAGCTGCCTCAAACTGCCTCGCTTAGTGTCCTCGTCGTTCATCGCCTTCGGGACATGAACCGTGAACGCGAGAACCGATCCGGGCCGCCGATGCTGGAAGGACGTTCCTCTTCAGCCCGTCCCCCGGTTCGCACGGCCGGTCTACGCCTCGCCAGACTGGCGAACAAAGGCGCTGGAACTGCCCCTGACGGGTGTCTCGCCTTCATCGAAGTTTCGACATTGAAACCGCGGCGCCTCGGCGGAAGGCCGGGCCCGATTGCGAGGCATTCCGATGAGCCATACACTTCGAACCGTCCCCCGCACCAACAACGCCCTTGTCGATGCGCTCCGCGATCACATGAACCAGCGGATCGTCGGCCAGGCGACGTTTGTCGACAGTTTGCTGCTCGGCCTGTTCGGCGATGGGCACATTTTGCTGGAAGGCGCGCCGGGCCTTGCCAAGACAAAGGCCGTCAACACCCTGGCCGAGTTGATCGAGGGCGAGCCGTGCCGCGTTCAGTTTACCCCGGACCTCCTTCCCAGCGACCTGACCGGAACCGAGATCTATCGCCCGGAAAAAGCGACCTTCGAGTTTCATCCCGGTCCCCTGTTTCACAACCTGATCTTGGCCGACGAGATCAACCGCGCGCCGGCCAAGGTGCAGTCGGCGCTTCTGGAAGCCATGGCCGAGCGCCAGGTCACCGTCGCCGGCCAGACCTACCGTCTGCCGCAGCTTTTCATGGTGATGGCGACCCAGAACCCGATCGAACAGGAAGGGACATATCCGCTCCCCGAAGCCCAGCTCGACCGCTTCATGCTGCACGTCAAGATCGACTTTCCGTCCGCCGAGGCTGAACGCGAAGTGCTGCGGATCGTGCGGGGCGAAGCCATGGCGCAAACCGTCAAGCCGTCCTTTCGGGTGTCGCAGCGGGAGATTTTCGAGGCGAGGCACGCCGCGCTCAAAACCCATGCCTCGGAGGCGCTGACGAGCTACATCCTCCAGCTGATCCAGGCGACGCGCCGTCCCCAGATGTACGGCGACGACCTCGCCCATCAGGTTTCCTATGGCGCATCGCCCCGCGCGACCATCGCTCTCGACCGCTGCGCGCGCGTGCATGCCTGGATGAACGGGGCGGATTTCGCGACCCCGTCCGATGTGCAGGCCGTCCTGCATGACGTGCTGCGCCACCGCATCATCCTGAGCTTCGAGGCCGAAGCGGAAGGCAAAACGGCCGATGCTTTCATCGATGCCCTGATCGACCGGGTTCCGGTGGCTTGAACGGGTGGGAGAGCGTCATGACAGAGCGAGAATTGAAAGGCCCAGACCTCAGAGGCATTGTCGCGACCCTGCCCGATCTGGTTCGGGTGCGCCCGCAACGCGGCCTTGCCGGCTTTGCGCCATCGGGCCGTGTCGCGACCCATCAATGGGGCGCCAACCGGTCCATCTATCGCGGACGCGGGATGGAATTCGCCGAAAGCCGTTTGTATCAACCCGGCGACGACGTGAAATCCATCGACTGGCGCGTGACGGCCCGCACGGGCCACACCCACACCAAGCTGTTCCAGGAAGAGCGGGAGCGGCCCATCGTCATTCTGACCGACCTGCGTGCGATGATGCAGTTCGGCACCAGAAGCCGCTTCAAGTCTCATCTAGCGGCCGAAGTGGCGGCCATGATGGCCTGGACCGGCCATGACGGCGGCGATCGTGTCGGCGGACTGGTCATGACACGAGACGGTCTGCGGGACTTTCGTCCTGCCAGAACCCGGCGCTCGGTGCTGGGACTTCTGGAAGCCCTGTCGGAGGAAACCCGGCTGGAGCGGGTTTCGGGCACGGAAGTGACGCTGGCGCAGGCCCTGCGCCGTCTGCGTCACCGCAACCGGCCGGGAACGCTGGCCTTCGTGATCAGCGACTTCTCCGATCTCAGTGACGAAGCGGAGACCGAGCTGCGACATCTCGCCGTCAATGCCCATGTCACCAACATCCAGATCACCGATCCCTTCGATGCCGCCCTCCCGCCGCGCGGCGGGCGCCTCACCGATGGCGAGCAGGCCTTGGCCGTATCGGTGCTGGGCGGACGCAAACTCGAACGCTACGCCCAGGACTTCGAGGCGCGCCGAGAGCGGCTGAAGCTCGTCAGCCGGCCCCACGGCATGGTTTGCCACTTCCTCCAGACGCCGGATGATCCCGCCTCGATTCTGCGTCCGCGTCTCGATCTGAGGTTGGCCGCATGAGCACCGAACTCACGCCCCAGATGCAGGCCCAACTGGACCAGCTTCGCGACATCCACCTGCCGCAGCCCATCGGCTGGTGGCCGCTCGCGCCGGGTTGGTGGGTGCTCATCGCGCTCGCCTTCGTTCTCGTCGTGGCCACGCTCGTCTGGACCTCGCTGCGCCGCCGGAGCCCGCGTTTTCTGGCGCTTCGCGAGTTGGAGGCGATCGATCCCGAACGGCCCGACGAATTTCTCACGCAGCTCTCCTCGCTGCTGCGACGGGTCGCCCGCCGCCGCTCGGCCGGGGCCGATGTTCTGACCGGTGCGGCGTGGAGCGCCTTTCTGATGGAGGGCAAACACGGCATGAGCCGCGACGGTGCGACGCTTCTGGCCATCGGTCCCTACGGCCCGCCAGCCAATCAGAATTTCGAACCGGAGGCGCTGCGCACGGAGATCGCCGCCTGGATCAGGAGGAACGGATGATCACCTTTCTCTGGCCTCTTGCCTTTCTCCTGCTACCGCTGCCCTTCGTGCTGCGCCGTTTTCTCAAACCCGCCGACAAGGGATTAGGCGGTGCGTTGAAGGTTCCGTTTTTCGCGAGCCTGTCGCGGGATCTGGGAAGCCGGGCCGACCGGGTTTCGACATCCTGGTGGAAGCTCGCCGCCGCCTCGCTGGTCTGGCTGCTGATGGTGTCGGCGCTGGCCCGTCCGGCCTATGTCGGGCCGGAAGTGCCGCTGCCCGCCAAGGGGCGCGACATCATGATGGCGATCGACCTCTCCGGCTCCATGGCCTCGCAGGATTTCGCCGTCGGCGGCCGGCCGGCCACCCGCCTCGACGTGGTGAAAGATGCAGCCGATGCGTTCATCGACGCCCGCAAGGGAGACCGGATCGGCTTGGTCCTCTTTTCGGACCGCGCCTATCTGCAGGCGCCCCTGACATTCGACCGGCAGGTCGTGCGCAATCTCCTCGATCAGGCCGAAGTCGGGCTGACCGGTCAGGAAACGGCCATTGGCGATGCCATCGCGGTGTCCCTGAAACGCTTGAAGGACCGGCCGGCGGAAGGGCGCGTTCTCGTTCTCCTGACGGATGGCGCGAACAATACAGGGGAGATGGACCCGATCCGGGCGGCCGAACTCGCCAAGAAACTGGGCATTCGGATCTACACGATCGGCGTCGGCGGCGGTCCGATGGCCGTCGATACCCCGATGGGTCGCCAGATGGTCAATCCCTCGTCGGACCTTGACGAAGGCGCCTTGCGCAAGATCGCGGAACTGACCGGCGGCCAATATTTCAGGGCGACGGACGTCAAGGGCCTCGCCGAGGACTACCGGTCCATCGACAAGCTCGAGCCGGTCGGCGCCGACCCGGTGCATGTGCGCCCCGAAGTCGCCCTCTACTTCTGGCCGGCCGGTCTCGCCCTGCTCGTCGCCGCGCTGTCCGTGCTGGTCGGCACGGCTCCCGCCCTCATCAAGAACCGCTCCTTCATCAAGGGCCCGGCCCACAAGGAAGCCTGACATGGAAACGCATCTGTTCCACTTCCTGCGTCCGGACTGGTTCTGGGCGCTGATCCCGGCGGGCCTTCTTCTCTGGCTCGCCTTGAGATCCCGCAAGAGTGCCACCGGCGGCCAATGGGGCCAATATGTCGACGCCCATCTGCTGCGGCATCTGGCCATGGGCGGCGAGAGCGCCCGCGCATCGCGCGTCCTGCCATCCGTGGCGGCGGCCATGCTGGTCGTCCTGGTGACGGCGCTGGCCGGGCCGACCTGGCGGAAGGCCGAGGTTCCCTCCTTTACCGGCGGCGAGCCCGTGGTCACTGTCCTCAGTCTGGCGCAGTCCATGAACGCAAACGACCTGTCGCCGAGCCGCCTGCGCAGCGCGGTTCACAAGCTCAGCGACATCCTGACCCGGACGGAAGGGGATGAGCGCGCCCTGGTGATCTATTCCGACGTCCCCTTCGTCGCAGCGCCTCTGACGAGCGACCAGAAGGTGATTTCTCAGATGCTTCCTGAGCTTTCCACCAAGCTGATGCCGGTTCTCGGCGACCGGCCCGATCTCGCCATCTCCGAGGCCGTGTCCGTCTTGAAGGGCGCCGATGCGGCGCGCGGCAAGATCGTGCTGCTCGTCGACAATGCCGGCGATGCGGCGGCCACCGAAAAGGCGGCAAGCGAAGCCCGCAAGGCGGGCTATACCGTCTCGGTTCTGGGCGTCGGCACGGAGAAGGGCGCGACATTGCAGACGGCGGGCGGTCAGGCCATCACCGACCGCTCGGGCAAGACGGTGACGACCTCACTCGATGCGGAGAGTCTGAGCGCGGTGGCTCGGGATGGTGGTGGCGTCTATTCCAGCGTGACCGCGAACAGCACCGACCTCGACCGCATCCTGCCGAAGACCGACAGCGTCGAGACCGCCGGCAAGGCCGAGGACGTCAAGGCGGACAGCTGGGTCGATATGGGCTACTGGCTCCTGATCCTGCCGGTCCTCCTTCTGCCCCTGGCCTTCCGGCGGGGTCTCGTCTTCAGCATCGGACTGATCGCGGGCCTGAACGTCCTGCCCGGCCTTGCCACTCGGCCCGCCCACGCGGGAACCTGGCAGGACCTTTGGGCGACCTCCGACCAGCAAGGCAAACAGGCCTTTGCCTCGGGAGATTACAAGGCGGCGACCGGCAAGTTCGAGACACCATCCTGGCGCGCCAGCGCCGCTTACCGGGCGGGTGACTACGCGGCTGCGGCTCAGGAATTCTCCGCCAACCCCTATAATCGCGGCAATGCGCTGGCCAAATCCGGCCAGCTGAAGGAAGCGCTCGGGGCCTACGACGAGGCGCTGGCGGCCAATCCTCAGGATGGCGACGCGAAGTCCAATCGCGAGCTGGTCCAGAAGTTGCTCGACGACCAGAAGAAGCAGGAACAGGAACAGGAACAGGAGAAAAACAAGCAGCAGCAGCAGCAACTCAGCCCTGGCGACAATAAGGACCAAAAGCAGCAAGCGGGCGGTTCCGGCCAAAAGGACCAGCAACAGCAAGCCGGCGGCAACGGTCAAAAGCAGGACCAGCAATCGCAGGGACAATCCGGCCAGCAGGGTCAACAGAACCAGCAGCCCGGTTCTCAAGGCCCGCAGCAACAGCAATCCGGCCAAGGCGATCAGCAAGGCCAAAACCAGCAGGCGGGCGGTTCCGGCCAAAAGGAACAGCAGCAAAAAGCCGGCGGTAACGACCAAAAACAGGACCAGCAGCCTTCTCAAGGGCAGGCCGGCCAAGAGGGCCAAAAAGACCAGAAGCAGGCCTCCGAGGATTCGCAGAAGCAGAACGGCGGACAAGCCGGACAATCCGGCGATCGGCAGCGGTCCGCCACTCCGCAAAGCGCATCGCAGGGTGAACAACCCAGAGATCAGGCATCAGACAAGGCGGCAAAGCCCTCCGACGAGTCGAAAGGCGACCAGTCCCCCAAAGCAGGCACCGAGAAAGACGCGGCCGAAAAGGCGGGAGATCAGACGGCCGGTGCCGGCCAGGAGCAGAAGCAGGATGCCTCCGCAACCAAACCTCAAGGCCAGGAAGGCGACCGTCAGCAGGCCGGCCAGCAACAAGATCAGCCCCAGGACAAGACCGGCTCCGATGGGCTGGCTGAGGCGGACAAAGCCGCCGAGGAGGCTACTCAGGCCCATAAGCAGGCAAACGCGTCCGGGAGCGAGGGCCAGCAAACCGGCAAGAAGAGCGAAAACGCTCTGTCGAGAATGCTGTCCAGCGTGCTGGACGGCAATGGCGGGGACAAGGGCGGTGAGCCGGTGAAGGCCTCCGTTCCCGGCGCTCCGGTCATCGATCAGGCGGTCGAGCAGCAGTTGCGCGAAGTGCCCGACGACCCGTCCGGCCTGCTGCGCGCCCGTATTCGTCAACATTACGCCCAGCTTCGGTCTGGCTCCAATTGAGAGGAAGCAGAACCATGAGTTTCCATAGGCTCAAGACCACCGTCAGCGCTGCTGCTCTTGTCATGGCGCTCGCCGTTCCCGCCTTCGCCGCCGGCCTTTCGGCTCATGTGAACAGCGGCACGGTGGCGGAAGGGGACACGTTTCAACTGACCCTGACGGCCAACGGCCAGCCGGATGCCAGGCCGGATCTCACGCCGCTCCAGAAGGATTTCGACATCCTCGGCACCTCGCAGTCCTCGTCGCTGCAAATCATCAACGGGCGGCGTTCCCAAAGCGAGAGCTGGATCGTCTCCCTGTCGCCGAAGTCGAAGGGCACACTGGAAATCCCCGCGATCAGTGCGGGGGGCCTCAGCAGTGCTCCCGTCGCGATCGAGGTGGTGGATGCGGGCTCCATGCCCAAGGCCACGGGCGCCTCGGGGATCGGCGTTTCGGCGACCGTGAAAGACAGCAGCCCTTTTCTGTTTCAGGAAACGCCGCTGACCGTCAGGGTCGAGACCAGCGCGCCCATCAAGAGCGCCGAGCTCGTCGCGCCGCAATCCAGCGCCTTCGAACTCGCGCAACGCGGGGAGGACCGGGTGAGCCAGGCCACCCGGAACGGGCGGACGGTCAACGTGATCGAGCGAACCTATATGCTGAAAGCCCAACAGAAGGGGACCATCGAAATTCCCCCCTTCGTCCTGCGCGGCGCCGTCGAAGAGCCTTCAGCGCAGGGGCGCGATCCCTTTGCAGACATGGGCTTTCCCGGGTTTCCCTCGGGCATGTTCGACGACATGTTCGATAGCGGCAAACCGTTCACCGTTCGCTCCGAGCCGATCAAGCTGACGGTTCGCGCCGACCCCAACGCCGGCTCCGGGCAGCACCAGTGGTTCCTGCCCGCCAAGAACGTTCAGCTCATCGCCAAATGGTCTCCCGAGCACCCGGTCTTCAAGGAAGGGCAGTCGGTGACCCGGCGCGTCAGCCTTCTGGCGCTCGGCGCGAGCGCAGCTCAGCTTCCCGATCTGTCCTTCGAGAACACGGATGGCGCACGGATCTATCTGGATGACACCCAGACGGGCGACGATCAAACGGCGCAAGGCACCGTCGCCCGAAAGGATTTCCTCCTGTCCGTGGTGCCGACCCGTGGTGGCGAGATCACGCTCCCCGAGATCAAGGTGAACTGGACCGACAGCGTCTCGGGAGAAGCCAAGACGGCCACGCTGCCGAGCGAGGTCATCAAGGCCGAGGGAACGCTACCGGCAGCCAAGCAAGCTGCAAAGGCGGCACCTCAAGCTGCACCGGCCTCTTCTGCCGTGTCGCAGGCACGCGAGGAAACCAGGGAGACATGGCCTCTGTTTGCGGGACTCGGCGCCGCTGCGGTTCTGGCCGCGCTCGGCGGTGCTGCCCTCTATGTCAGACGAAAGCAGGGCTCTGGTGAAAGCCCTCGCAAGCCTGTAGCCGCGCAAACGTCCAGCGGGGAACCCTCCGACACGTTGTCTGCACGCCGCAAGCAACTGGCTCTGGCCGAAGCCAAGGAAAAATCCGGCGATCTGCGCGGGTCCTATGGCTGCGTTCTCGCCTGGCGTCGGCTGGCGGGCGGCGATCCGGTAATGACCGATGCCGCCAGAGAGGCCATTGCCGCTTTGGAAAAAGCAGCCTTCGCGCCCGCAGCCGAAACCGCAGAGGTTCAAACCCGCGACTGGCTCGACCTTCTGGCGAGGGAAGACCGCAAGATCGGCCACGGGCAAAGTCGCACATCGTCGAACCTACCGTCGCTCTATCCGGCGTGAGGCAGGAGGATCGGGCGGCAAGCCGGTATCGGCGAGTTCCTGAACGAATGCGAGAGTGGAGCATGGCGGACAAGGCGTCCCCACCCGCCATGCCCGCCACCAGATGGGTTTGATGACCGATCGGCGCGCATTTTCCGCCGTGCCGGCCGCAGCGCATTCTTGCGATCATCATTTGACCAAACGCGATACGACCGTTTCGGTCGCTGCTTTCACGCCTCTTCGCTTCGGCACACGTCTACCGGCGAAAATGGCGCTCGTTTCTCCGCAAGATCGATGAGACGTTTCCTTCGCGGTTTGGAAACAGAGAAACCGAACACACGCGAACTCGATGCGGATCTGCCTTCCGATCGGCTTGCCGAACCCCACTCTTCGTCGCCCTCCCCTCGTCTTGCGCCGGACAGGAGAAGTCTTGCCGCCGATCCCTATGTCTCCAAACAGCAAAACGCCCTCGCCGGGGGAGGACCGGCAAGGGCGTCAGGAGGTGGCCGAAGGTGGGAGGAACCGTTCGGCCGGTACGCTCGAAGCCGGGAGAGGACCGGCTGGAGCGAAAGGCGAGAAACTGTCAGCGCACCGACTGGCGGGCGATAGCCGGAATGTCCGAGCGAACGATGCCGAGATCCGAAAGCTCGCGGGCCGTAAGGCGGTTCAGTTCGCGCGTCGTCTGGCGATACTGGCGACGGGTTTCGAAGAAGCGGGAGAGGTTCATGGTCTTGTCCTTTGCGTGCCCGGCCTCTCATCGATGGTGGCCGGCGATCTCTTGTCTTTCGATGGTTGAACCCTACGCCGCCCTACGTTCAATGAGGAGCGCAAAGGTCGAAAGGGAGATCTGCGTTTCTTCGCTATCGGAGTGATGCAGGCCAGCCATGCGAATGCTGCAACCCCACGGCCGCCCCGATGCCAAGGCTTCGGGGCTTTGGCCGGAATGGCAAAGCTGCTATGGCTCGCGCCGTGCAGACCATACCGTCAGATACCCCCGTCCGATGCGCCGTCTACGGCGCTCCGCCCTCCGATCTTCTGGACGTGCCCGAAGGCGCCGTGCAGCTCTCGCCGCTGCGCCCCGGCTCGGCCGCACTCGAGCGCTTGGCCGACGCCGCGTTCGAAGAGCTGGTGGTGGCCGCCCCGCATGGCTCGATCGAGCGGCGCTACGTGCTGGCCCATGCGCTGCGCATTCTGGCGCCCGGCGGCTTGCTCACGGTCGCCGCGGCCAAGGACAAAGGCGGCCAGCGGCTGCGCGGCGAGCTGGAGGAGATGGGCTGCGAGGTCAGCGAGCGCTTCAAGGCCCGCCAGCGCATCTGCACGGTGACGCGACCCACTGAGGGGCTGCAACTGGACGAGGCGATCCAGGCCGGCGCCCCGGTCAGCGTGCCCGACCTCGGCCTCCTATCGCAGCCTGGTGTCTTCTCGTGGAACCGGATCGACCCTGGCTCCGCGCTTCTGCTTCGTCATCTCCCGCCCCTGTCCGGGCGTGGGGCCGATCTGGGCGCCGGGCTCGGCGTTCTCTCGCGCGCCGTCCTGCAATCGGCCAAAGTGGAAGCGCTGACACTGGTCGAGCTGGATCGCCGCGCGGTCGAGGCGGCGCAGGTGAACGTCGCTGATCCCCGCGCGCAGTTTCTTTGGGACGACGTGCGCGAGACCCGGCTCGCCGATCTCGATTTCGTGGTGACGAACCCGCCCTTCCACAGCGAAGGGATCGAGGATCGCGGACTGGGCCAGGCCTTTATCGTGGCGGCCAGCCGAATGCTGCGGCGCTCGGGCACGCTGCTCCTCGTCGCCAACCGACACATGCCCTACGAGGACGTGCTGCGGGCGCATTTCCGCAATGTGGAAACCCGCATCGAGGAAGCCGGCTACAAGATTTTCGAAGCGCGCAAATGACCAAGATACCGACCTCCCGCCTCGACAAGCTTCTGGCCAATATGGGCTATGCCTCGCGCCGCGAGATCCAGCTCCTGGCCAAGAACGGACGCATTCTTCTGGACGGTGCCCCGGTGCCGCGCGCCGACGAGCGCCTGGCACTGACGCCCGATCTCGAAACGCGGCTCGTGGTGGATCGCGAGGCGCTGGACCCCCTGCCCGGCTTCGCGCTGATGGTGAACAAGCCGCTCGGCGTCACCTGCTCGCACAAGGAGGCGGGCCCGCTGGTCTACGATCTCCTGCCCGCGCGCTGGCGGCGGCGCGATCCGGCGATCTCGACGGTCGGCCGGCTCGACAAGGAGACATCGGGGCTTCTCCTGATGACCGATGACGGCGCGCTTCTCCATCGCATCATTTCGCCAAGCCGCCACGTGCCCAAACGCTACCGAGCCCATCTCGCCCGCCCGCTGAACGGCACGGAGGCGGCGCTCTTCGCGACGGGCACCCTGATGCTGGACGGCGAGGACAAGCCGCTCGCACCCGCCGAGTTGGAAGTGGTCGGCGAGCGCGAGGCGATTCTCCAAGTGCACGAAGGCCGCTACCATCAGGTCCGGCGCATGTTTGCGGCGACGGGAAACCATGTCGAGGCGCTGCACCGCGAGAGTGTCGGCGCGCTGTCCTTGCCCGCCGACCTCGCGCCCGGCGCAATCCGTCGGCTGACCGAGAGCGACATCGCGGCGATCTTCGCCGCGCCATGAGGCGCTACGTCTTGAGCAAGGCGATATCCGTTGTCGCCTCGCGCACGCGGGCCAGAAGCCAATCGACACCCGCATCCTGCCGGGAGCGCGCCGCCACATAGGCGCCGATCTGCGCGGCGGGGGATGTGTGGGACGTGTCGAGGGTTCGCAGCTGGTGGCCCAGCACGGTGCGCGTCGCGATGCGGCGCGGCACCAGCGCCGCGAAGCCGCTTTCCAGAACCAGCATGAGCGCGCTCAAACTGTCGGGTACGATCACGGCCGGGTCGCAGGCCGGCTCGGAGCCGCAGCCCTGACGCTCGCTTTGAACGAGATCGACATAGGCGGAGCCGCTTCGCTCGCCCATTTGCTGTGTCCAGAGATCGGGCGTCGAGATGCGAGCGAAGGGAATGGTTCGCAGTCGCTCGTGCGTCAGACCGTCCTGAATCGCTGGATGGTCGGCGCGTACCACCCAGACCAGGGTTTCCTCGAACAGGACATGACATTCCACCGCATCATGCTGGCCGCGCGTGCGCACGAGAACAGCATCGATATCGCCGTTTTGAAGATCGCGCATGGAATGATCCGTGATCGGGACGGTGCGCAGCCGGACATGGGGCGCCTGGGCCTGAAGCACGCGCAGGAGCGGCGGAATCACCACCAGCGAAACATAGGACACCGTCGCCACCACGAATTCCCGGCGACTCTCGGTGGGCACGAAGGTTTTGTTTTCCAGGACGTCCTGCAACTGCCGCAGAATGTCCAGAATCGAGGGGGCAAGCTCGATCGCACGCTGGGTCGGCACCATGCGGCCGGGGATGCGGACGAAAAGCGGATCGCCCACGGCCTCGCGCAACCGCGCCGTCGCGTGGCTGACCGCCGAGGGGCTGAGGCCGAGCCGGCGGCCCGCGAGCGTTGCGTTCTGCTCCTCGAACAAAGCTTCGAAGACGCGCAGGAGATTCAGATCGAACTGCCGAAAGTGCATGAAATTCACACTCACACTGACAAGGTTTCAGTTCCATTCATAGCACGATGGAGCGATGTTGGCTTCAACGATCGCTACCGACCGGTTGTCGGACTGAGTAGGCGATCTGTTTGGCAAGGACTGAAGACCATGAAGCTCGTTACCCTGATCGCTCTCGCCTCGATGACTGCGACGGCCGCTCCCGCTTTCGCCGATTCCATCGTCCCGGGTTCCGACGCCGCTTTCTATGCGCAGACCAGCGCCGCCCCGCAGGCCTCCTCAAGCGTTCGCTACGGTATGCCTCGCACGGCTGGCATGAACGCGGCCATGACCCGCGTTTCGACCGACGACCTCGTGCCGGGGTCGGACGCGGCCTTTGCCGGCCCGGCCGCAAAGGCTGACAATGCCGTGCATCGCACGCCCGTTCAGCCGGCCGGCGCGATCGCGCCCGACATGGTGCCGGGTTCGGACGCCAGCTTTCTGAACTGATACGGCAGGAGATGTCGACGCCTTTCTCATGGCGTTCGGCCCGCATCGCCGGCTCGAAACATGGCGACGATAAAGCCGCCCGCTCCCAGCCTTCGCCCGCCTCGATCGAGGTCTGTCGCGAAGGCCGGGAGCGGGCGGCTTTGCTTGTGAAGTGCCTCGCCCTCGAGCCGACCGGGACCGTCGGACGCTAGACCTGCTTTTGAAACGCCTATTCCGAGAAGATCGCGCGGCCGAACGTGTCCAAGACGCGCTCGACCCGCTCCGCGATCTGTTCCGGGCTCGGAGCTTCAACGCGACCGATCAGAAACATAAAAGCCCAATCTCCGATCGAGGCGTCGAGAAGGAAGACACCAAGCTCTTCGCCCGTCTCGGGACGAAGCAGCCCCTTGGACCGCAACCCCGCAACCACCCCGTCCAGATAATGCTGCGAGCGCTCCAGACCCTGCTCGTGCAGCGTGGCCGCCAATTCGGGCGCTTGAGCCGATTCCGATACGACAAGGCGTGCCAGCGCCAATTGACGTGGGTGAAGCAGCATTTCGAGCATGGAGCGGAGCGCTTCGGCCAAGGCTTTCCGAGCGTCGAGCGACTGCTCGCCCGGTGGGAGCCCCACATCCGGAAGACTGCGCAAGGCTGTCCCGATCAGTTCTTGAAACAGTGATTCTTTCGTAGCGAATGATCGGTAGAGTGTTTTCTTGGACATGGCGCAACGCCGGGCGACATCGTCCATGCTGGTCGCGCCATAGCCCTGCTCGAAGAAGGCCGCCTCGGCCGCCGCAAGAATGATCCGGCGTCGCTCCTCCTCCGAAAGGACAGGAGGCCGGCCGGACTTGCGGCGCTGAAACACGGCATGGGTGACGGGACATCTCATGCTTGACATTTGGAAACGCTTAAGTTCCCTATGTCAATATCGAAACTGATGAGTGTCCAAAGATCGACCCGGCGTCCGTCGGCTTCCGATTCGACCGGCAAGGGGGATGTTCTTGACAATAAGAAGCTTGGCGACTGGACTATGCGTTGCAGCTCTTCTTCCCTTGGTTGCGGGATGTCAGGGTGAAAGCGCCGCTTCGCCCAAGGTCGAACAATGGGTGAAAGTCGAGGCGGTCGAGCCCCAGCGCCTCGACGAACGGATGACGCTCACCGGCACGATCGCGGCTCGCACCGAAAACAACCTGTCCTTCCGCACCAACGGACGTATCGTGGAGCGGCGGGTGGATGTGGGCGATGCCGTGCGCAAGGGCGAGGTTCTCGCCCGCCTCGATCCGAGCACGCAGCAGGCCGATGTCGACTCGGCGCGCGCGGGCGTGGCCTCGGCGCAAGCGCAGGTACAGCAAGCCACCGCCGCCTTCGAGAGAGCGCGCTCGCTCTTCTCGCAAGGCTTCGTCACCCGGCGCGAGTTCGATCAGGCCGATCAAGCCCTCAAGGTGGCCAATGCCGGCGCGCTGTCGGCGCGCGCCGAATTGGCCAGCGCCGAGGACGCACTCTCCTTCACCGAACTCAAGGCCGATGCGGACGGGATCGTGACAGATCGCAAGCTCGATGTCGGCGAAATCGCGCAGGCTGCGGCGACCGTCTTTACCATCGCCTGGGACGGGCCGCGCGATGCGCTGTTCGATATTTCGGAAGGGCTGCTGCTGCGAGACAAAAAGCCCGCCGCCATTACGGTGGCGCTGATCGCCGATCCGTCGATCCGAACGGAGGGCGCGATCCGTCAGGTCGCGCCGAGCGTGGACCCGCAGACGGCGACGGTGCGCGTCAAGATCGGGCTGGATCAGGTGCCGGCCGGCATGACACTGGGAGCGGCCGTCAGCGGTTCCGCCTCGATTCCCTCGCCGCCCGTGTTCGTTGTGCCCCCCGCCGCCCTCACCTCGCTGGACGGCAAGCCGGCGCTGTGGATGTTCAACCCCGCCACATCGGAAGTGTCCATGCGCCCGGTCGATGTCTCGACCTACGAGACCGCCTCCGTCGTCGTCAACGGCGGCCTTCAGGCGGGTGAGCAGGTCGTCGTCGAAGGCACCAAGCTTCTGCGCCCCGGCCAGAAGGTCAGCCTTTCGCAGGAGGCCGCAGCCCGATGACGTCCCGTCTCTGCCCTTCGCGTCTTTCCGTTTCGCTGGTGTCCCTCCTGGCTCTTGCCGGCTGCCAGAAGCAGGAGGCCGCGCCCGAGCCCGTGGTGCGTCCAGTCAAATCCGCCGTCGTGCGCCCGTTTCAGGATCAAGCTCCGATCTATACCGGCACCGTGGAGCCGCAAGTGTCCACCGACTACAGCTTTCAGCTGCTGGGCCGCATCGTCAGCCGTGACGCCGATGTCGGCAGCGAGGTGAAGGCGGGGCAGGTTCTTGCGACGCTGGAATCCACTCTCCTGCAACAGGCGGTGGACGCAGCCGAAGCGGCCCTGACGGGCGCCACGGCGACGCTCGTCAACGCACAAGGGGTTGCCGAACGCCAGCAGGCGCTTCGCCAGTCCAACACCTCGACACAGGCGAGCGTCGACAGCGCGGAGCAGGCTCTGCAGGCCGCTCGCGCCTCGTCCATCCAGGCCGAAGCCTCGCTCGCCAAGGCGCAGGAGCAATTGTCCTATGCTCGCCTCGTGGCAGGCTTCGACGGGATCGTGACGGCGGTTTCGGCGGAACCGGGGCAGGTCGTCGCCGCCGGCCAGCCCGTGCTGACCGTCGCGCGGCCCGATCTGCGCGATGCGGTGGTGGACCTGCCCGATAGCGACGCCGGGTCGTTGCGGATCGGCGCGCCGCTGCGCGTCGCGCTGCAACTCGACGCCGCCGCCGTGGCCGATGGCCGGGCGCGCGAGATCGCCCCGCTGGCCGACCCGGTCACCCGCAGCCGGCGCGTCAAGATCGCACTGGACAATCCCGGCGAAGGGTTCCGCCTCGGCTCCATCGTCAAAGTCGCCCTGCCGGGAGACGATGCGCAATCCCTCGCCCTGCCCGCGACCGCGGTCCTGGAAGCGGGGGGGCAGACGCGTGTCTGGGTTGTTTCAGCCGATGGGGCGAGCGTCGCTTCGCGCGCGGTGAGCCTCAAGCGGGCGGCTGACGGAGGATGGGTGGTGCTGGATGGCCTCCATGAGGGCGAGCGGGTGGTGACGGCCGGGGTGTACAGCCTCACCGAGGGACAGCGCGTCAAGACGGACGGAGCAGCGCAATGAAGGGCTTCAACCTCTCGGACTGGGCTCTCGACCATCGGTCCATGCTCTGGTTCTTCATGCTAGTCTTCTCGGTGGCCGGCTTCCTCTCCTATCTGAATCTCGGACGGGAAGAAGACCCCGCCTTCACCATCAAGACCATGATCATCAGCGCCGCCTGGCCGGGCGCGACGGTGGACGAGACGATGCGTCAGGTCACGGAGCGCATCGAGAAGAAGCTCGAGGAACTGCCGCAGCTCGATTACACGCGCTCGATGACCGTGCCCGGTCAGACGACGATCTTCGTCAACTTGCGCGACACGACCAAGGGCCGGGACGTGCCCAATGTCTGGGTCCGTGTCCGCAATATCGTGAACGACATTCGTGGCGAGCTGCCGAGCGGCGTCCAAGGCCCGTTCTTCAACGACGATTTCGGTGACGTCTATGGCAATATCTATGCCTTCACGGCCGATGGATTTACGCAGCGCGAGCTGCGCGACTATGTCGAGGACGCCCGCTCCAAGATCCTGACCGTGCCCAATGTCGGCAAGGTCGATTTCGTCGGCGCGCAGGACGAGAAGATCTTTCTCGAATTTTCCCCTCGCCGCCTCGCGGCTTACGGCATCAGCCAGCAGAGCGTCCTCCAGACGCTCCAGGCGCAGAACGCCGTCGTGCCGTCCGGCGTCATCCAGGCCGGGCCGGAGCGCGTCAGCGTGCGCGTGAGCGGGCAGTTCGCGTCCGAAGACAGCTTGCGAAACCTCAATCTGCGCGTGGGCGACCGCTTCTTCCGCCTGTCGGATGTCGCGGAGATCAAGCGCGGCTATGCCGACCCGCCGAGCGCGCTCTTCCGCTACAATGGCGAGCCCGCGATCGGTCTGGCCGTGGGCATGAAGGCGGGCGCCAATCTCCTGTCCTTCGGCGAAGCGCTTCAGGACGAGATGACGCGCATCGAAGGCGAGCTGCCGGTCGGCATCGGCGTTCACCTCGTATCGAACCAGCCGCAAGTGGTGGAAGAGGCCGTGTCGGGCTTCACCCGCGCCCTGTTCGAAGCGGTCATCATCGTGCTCGCCGTCAGCTTCGTCAGTCTCGGCCTTCGCGCGGGGCTGGTGGTCGCCGTCGCCATTCCGCTCGTTCTCGCCATGACCTTCGTCGTCATGGAATATGCCGGCATCTCGCTCCAGCGTATCTCGCTGGGTGCGCTCATCATCGCGCTCGGGCTCCTCGTGGACGATGCGATGATCGCGGTGGAAATGATGGTGGCGCGGCTGGAGGCGGGCGACGACCTGCGCAAGGCCGCGACCTACGTCTACACCTCGACCGCCTTTCCCATGCTGACGGGCACGCTCGTCACCGTTGCCGGCTTCATTCCCGTCGGCCTCAACAGCAGCAATGCGGGCGAATTCACCTTCACGCTTTTCGTGGTGATCGCGACGGCGCTGATCCTCTCCTGGATCGTCGCCGTCCTGTTCACGCCCATTCTCGGCGTTCTGATCCTGCCCAAGGCGATGAAGCAGCATCATGGACAGAAGGGCTTCGTGGCACGCGGCTTCGCAGCGATCCTGCTCTTCTGCATGCGCTGGCGCTGGCTGACCATCGCGGCGACGCTGATCGCCTTCGGGGCGTCGGTCTATGGGATGCAGTTCGTCCAGCAGCAGTTCTTCCCCTCCTCCGACCGCAACGAGCTGATCGTGGATTGGAATCTGCCGCAGAACGCGACCATCGCCGAAACTTCGGCCGAGATCGCAAGGTTCGAGAAGGAGCAACTCGCCGGCAATGGTGACGTGGAGCACTGGTCGAGCTATGTCGGCCAAGGCGCGGTGCGCTTCGTTCTCTCCTTCGACGTGCAGCCGGCGAGCCCCGCTTTCGGGCAGACCATCATCGTCACCAAGAGCATCGAGGCGAGAGACCGTCTGCAGGGCGAATTCGCGGCCTATCTCAAGCGGACCTTCCCTAACACGGACGCCTATGTGAAGCTTCTCGACATCGGCCCGCCGGTCGGCCGCCCCGTGGCCTACCGCGTCAGCGGGCCGGATGTGGATACGGTGCGCGCGCTGTCGCTCGGCTTCGGCTCCGTTCTGGCCGGCAATCCTCATCTTTCGGAAGTCACCTATGACTGGAACGAGCCGGCGCGCGTCGTGAAGATCGACGTGATGCAGGATCGCGCCCGTCAGCTCGGCATCTCGTCCGAGACGATCGCCTCCACGCTGAACGGCATCGTCGGGGGCACCACCGTCACGCAGGTTCGCGACAATATCTACCTCGTGGACATCGTGGGGCGCGCGGTCGCGGCCGAGCGCGGCTCGATCGAGGCGCTGCGCGATCTCCAGCTACCGACCGGCAACGGCCAGTCCGTGCCGCTCTCGGCGGTCGCGACGTTCCGCTACGGCGTGGAACAGCCCGTCGTCTGGACGCGCTCGCGCGTGCCGACCATCACGGTGCGCGCCGGTATCACCGACGCGCTGCAGCCCGCGACCGTGGTTCAGCAACTCGCCCCCGACGTCGAAAACTTCTCCCGCACGCTGCCCGCAGGCTATCATATCGCGGTCGCCGGCGCGGTGGAGGAAAGCGCCAAGAGCCAGGGGCCGATCGCGGCCGTGGTGCCCATGATGCTCTTCGTCATGGCGACCATCCTGATGATCCAGCTCCAGAGCTTCAGCCGACTCATCCTGGTCTTCGCCGTCGCGCCGCTCGCCATTATCGGCGTCGTCGCGGCGCTCCTGCCGAGCGGCGCGCCCATGGGCTTCGTCGCGATCCTCGGCATTCTGGCGCTGATCGGCATTCTGATCCGCAATTCGGTGATCCTGGTGGATCAGATCGAGTCGCTTCGTCGCGACGGGATGGAGGCCTGGAACGCCGTGGTGGAGGCGACCGAGCACCGGATGCGCCCGATCATGCTGACGGCGGCGGCCGCCAGTCTCGCGCTCATCCCGATCGCGCGCGAGATCTTCTGGGGGCCGATGGCCTACGCCATGATGGGCGGCATCATCGTCGGCACGGTGCTGACGCTGCTCTTCCTGCCGGCGCTCTATGTCGCCTGGTTCCGCATCAAGGCCCCGCCCCGCTCGGCCTGAGCGGGGAGAGCCTCAAGCCGCCATGCCGCGCACCATGAGCCCGATGAAGGCTTCGATCTCGCGCTCCAGATCCAGCTCGCCAAGCCCAACGAAACGTTCGGCGAGCGAGGTCTCGACAATGCCGTGGATGGCCCCGAACAGGGTGCGGGCGCGCAGCGCCAGCGCCGCTTCCGAAAGCTCCGGCTGAAGCGGCCGCAGCGCCAGGATCAGATAGGAGAGAAGCTCGCCTTGCTCGGCCCGATGCCAGTCCGGGATCGGCTTGCCGGCCGCGAAGGGATGCTGAAACAAGGCGGACCATAGTCGAGGGTGGGTCCGCACGAAGCGCAGATAGGCGAGCCCCAGCCGCGTCAACTCGGCGCGAGGATCGCCGTCCGGCATCGCTCCGGTCTGCAATTCGACCTTCAGCCGCGCCAGTGTGCGCGAGTTGATCTGCAGAACGAGATCGTCGAGGTCGGCGAAGACGTTGTAAAGTCCGCCCAGAGCCGCGCCGACATCGCTCATGATGTCTCGCGCGCGCAAGGCCTCCACCCCGCTTTCCTCGATCCGACGCTCCGTCGCTTCGATGATGCGCGCCTTGAGGTCCTGCCGCTTCTCGTCCCGCTTCGTCATACGCGCTCCAAAAATTTTTTGAACGGCGTTCAATTTCGATCTTGAACGATGTTCAGGGCTGTGCCAATTTCCTTCTTGAACGATGTTCATAGAAGGAAATGGCCGATGTGGAAACAGGTTTCCGCCCTGGCGCGCGGGCGCGCCTTCGAAGCCAGCGAGGCGGCGTGCGATCGCAACGCGCTCACTATCCTGCGCCAACAGATCCGGGACTGCGCGCAGGCGCTGGCCGCCGCGCGGCGGGACGTCGCTCTCGCCGCGCTCGCCAACCGACGCGAGGAAGCGCGGATCGCCGCTCTCGACGCGCGGATCGGCGATCTGGAAACGCGCACCATGGCCGCGCTCGATCAAGGCAGGGCGGATCTCGCCCACGAGGGAGCGCTCTCCATCAGCAAACTCGAAGTGGAGCGCGCCCGGTCTGGCGAAAGTCTTGGCCGACTGGAAAGCCAGACCGAACGCCTGCAACGCCGCGTCACCGAGGCCGAGCAGCGCCTCTGCGATCTCAAGGGCGGGTTGCGGCTTGCCGAGGCCGGCGAGAGCCTGCGTCGCGGCGGTGGCGCGCTGCCCGGCCCTATCCTGTCCGTCTTCGACGATGCCGAACAGACGCTGACGCGCCTGCGCAGCCGGCAGGAGGAAGACGAGGCCATCGACGCCTTCTGGCGCGAAAACAGTGCCGCCGGCGACCCGGACGCGACCGCCCGCAGGCTGGCGGAGGCCGGCTGCGGCGCGCCGCTCGATACCGGAGCCGAGGCCGTTCTGCGTCGCATCGACGCAAAGCGGGCCGCGCGCTCAGCCTGATCTGCCCTCACCCTTGACCTTCGTACCTCATTCTCGGAAAGCCCCTCGCCATGACCGAAGCGCCTCTTCAGAAACATTCGTCCGCCTGGAAAAACTTCACGATCGCGAGCTTCGCGGTGGCCGTCGGTATGATGGCGGTCGGCATCTGGTCGATGGAAGCCAGCTTCGCCGCCAAGGGCTTCTATGCCATGGCCTCGATCATGCTGGTGCAGACCTCCATCACCGTCACCAAGACCTTGCGTGACAGCGAGGAAGCGGCGCGCCTGGTGAACCGGCTGGAGGACGCCCGCACCGAGAAGCTGCTGATGGACGTCGATCGCTCCGCGCGCGTTTGAGGGATTGAGCGCCGGCTCCCGCAGCCGGCGCTCGTCTTTCTGCTCGCCCCTTCCTTCCGCTCGCCAAGGTTTCGGACATGGCTTCCTCCCTTCTGCGCTCGCGGCGTTTCGCGCCCTTGTTCTGGACGCAGTTCCTGACGGCGTTCGGCGACAATCTCCTGCGCAACACGCTCGTTTTTCTCATCCTGTTTCGCGCCGCGAGCCAGGACGCCGGACCCATGATCGCGCTGGCGGGAGCCATCTTCATGCTGCCCTTCCTGCTGCTGGCCGCTTTGGGCGGTCAGATGGCCGATCGGTTCGACAAGGCCCTGGTCGCCCAGCGGCTGAAACTCGCGGAAATCGGCGTGGCCGCGCTTGGAGCCGTGGCACTGCTACTCGGCTCTCTGCCGATGATGATGCTGGCCCTGGCCGGCTTCGGAACGGTGTCGGCCCTGTTCGGCCCGATCAAATACTCAGTCCTGCCCGAGCAATTGGCGACCGAAGAGCTCCCCCGTGCCAATGCCTGGGTGGAAGGTGGGACATTCACCGCTATTCTCGCCGGCACGATCACCGCCGGCCTCCTGTCCACGGCCCATACCGGCTGGGCGGCCGCGCTCCTTTGCATCGTCGCCGTGACGAGTTGGCTGACGGCGCGCGCCATGCCCAAAGGCATGATCGCCGACCCCACCGCCGCCATGGACGTGAATATCCTGCGCTCGACGGGCCGTTTCATCGCGGCGCTGCGCGGGGATCGCCGGATTCTGATGGCGGCTCTGACGATCTCTTGGTTCTGGATGCTCGGGCTCATCCTGATGTCGCTCCTCCCGGCCATCATCAAGAACGGCCTTGGCGGGACGCAGAGCGCAGTCACTCTCGCGCTGGCCATCTATTCGGTCGCCATCGCGGCGGGCTCGGCGCTCGCCGCATGGCTTTGCCAGGGACGCACGACACTTCTGCCGGCCGTGCTGGGCATGGCACTGGTCGCGCTGTTCGGGGCCGACCTCGCCTGGACGGTCGGATCGCAGTCCGGCGCGCCCGTGGTCTCCGGTGTGTCGGCCTTTCTTGGGGCGCCGGGCTCGCTGCGCGCCCTGGTCGATCTGGCGGGCATGGCGGTGGCCGCAGCGCTGATCTCGGTTCCCGCCTTCGCGGCCATTCAGGCCTGGGCGCCGGTCACGCGGCGCGCACGCACCATTGCGGGGGCCAACGCGCTAAGCGCCGCGTTCATGGTGGGCGGCAGCCTGATGCTCGCGCTCGTGCAATATGCAGGGGCCAGCCTCGCCGCGATCCTCGCCGGCCTGTCGCTTATCAATCTCCTGGCCGCCGTCCTCCTGCTGCGTCATCTGCCGACACCGCCCTTGCGCGATGCGCTGTCCATTCTCTTTCGGGTCGTCTTCCGGCTGGAAGTGCGCGGGCTGGAGAAGCTGGAAGCCGCCGGCCCTGCCCCCATCCTCGCGTTCAACCATGTCAGCCTTCTCGACGCGGCCCTCGC
Organism: Aureimonas sp. D3; assembly: GCF_001463805.1. NCBI lineage: Bacteria > Pseudomonadati > Pseudomonadota > Alphaproteobacteria > Hyphomicrobiales > Aurantimonadaceae > Aureimonas > Aureimonas sp. D3. The sequence continues at coordinate 184,074 of NZ_BBWM01000029.1, forward strand.
CCTGTCGCTGACCGATCGCGATCCCGTCTTCGCCATAGACCATACGATCGCGCAGCGCGCCTGGGTGCGGCCCTTCCTGAAGCTCGTCCACGCCCTGCCGCTCGATCCCTCGCGCCCGATCTCGACGCGCACGCTGATCAAGGCTGTGGACGCCGGCTCGCCGCTCGTGATCTTCCCGGAAGGGCGCATCACCACGACCGGCGCCTTGATGAAGATCTATGACGGCGCGGCGCTCGTCGCCGGCAAGACCGGCGCGCCCGTGGTGCCGATCCGCATCGAAGGGCTGGAGCAAAGCTATGCCTCACGCCTGACGGGCGGCGAGGTTCGCCGCCGGCTCTTTCCCAAGGTCCGCGTCACGATCCTCGATCCCGTGCGCATCGCCATGCCGGAGGGCGGCACGGCCCGCCAGCGCCGCGCGGCGGCCGGCGCGCGTCTCACTGACACCATGTCCGACCTGGTGTTCCGCACCGAGCGTACGGATGTAAGCGTGGTCGAGCGCCTCATCCACGCCGCCGAGCGCACCGGCCTGTCGCGACTGGCCGTGGAAGACCCCATGTCAGGCCGCATGAGCTTCGGCCGGCTGCTGACCGGCGTGCGCGTGCTGGCCTCGTGTTTCGACGCACGTTTTGCCCCCGGCGAGGCGGTCGGCGTCATGCTGCCGAACGCGGCTGGCACGGTCGCGACCTGCCTCGGCCTCATGTCGGCGGGGCGCGTACCGGCCATGATCAACTTCACGGCGGGCGCGGCCAACATTCGCTCCGCCGCAACGGCCAGCGGGGCGCGCACCATTCTGTCCTCGCGGGCCTTCATCGAAAAGGCGAAGCTTCAGCCCCTCGTCGAGGCACTGCAAGGCGACCTCACCTTTGTCTGGCTGGAGGATATCCGAGCCGGCGTCACCCCGCGCCAGAAACTTGTCGGCCTCCTGCGTCGCAAGCACCCGCTCGTCCCCCGCAAGGCGGACGATCCGGCGGCCATTCTTTTTACGTCCGGCTCGGAAGGCGCGCCGAAGGGCGTCGTCCTCAGCCATCGCAACGTCCTGTCCAATATCGCGCAGGTCGCGGCGCGGATCGACTTCAACGGTCGGGATAAGGTGTTCAACGTCCTGCCGATGTTCCATTCCTTCGGCCTGACGGCCGGCACGCTGTTGCCGCTCGTGTCCGGCGTGCCGATTTTCCTCTACCCCTCGCCGCTGCATTACCGGATCGTGCCGGAACTCATCTACGGCTCCAATGCGACGATCCTGTTCGGCACGGACACGTTCCTCACGGGCTATGCCCGCACAGCCCATCCCTACGACTTTCGCTCGCTGCGCTACGTCTTTGCCGGGGCTGAGCCGATCCGCGCGGCAACGCGGCAGACCTATGCCGAGCGCTTCGGCGTGCGTCTGTTCGAGGGCTATGGCGTCACCGAAACGGCGCCCGTTCTCGCGCTCAATACGGCGATGCACAATCGCCCCGGCACGGTGGGCCGCCTCCTGCCCGGCATCGAACATCGGCTGGAGCCGGTTCCCGGCATCGAGACAGGAGGTCGTCTGATCGTACGCGGGCCGAACGTCATGCTGGGCTATCTCAAGGCCGATCGACCCGGCGCACTTCAGCCGCCGGAAGGAGGATGGCACGATACGGGCGATATCGTGTCGATCGACGCGGACGGGTTCGTGCGCATCGAGGGCCGCGCCAAGCGCTTTGCCAAGATCGGCGGCGAGATGGTGTCGCTCGCTGCCGTCGAGGCGCTGGCGGCAGAGCTTTGGCCCGGTGCCCTGTCCGTCGCCGTGTCGGTGCCCGACGAGCGCAAAGGGGAGCGGATCGTTCTTCTGACGCAGGAGCATGGCGCGAGGCGGGCGGATTTCCAAAGCTTCGCGCGCGCAAAAAAGGCCGGTGATCTCACCGTGCCCGCCGAAGTCAGGGTTCTTGAGAAACTGCCCCTTCTGGGAACGGGCAAGATCGACGTTCAGGCGGCCAATGCACTTGTGCGGGAGGGTCGTGCGAGACGAGAGCCTGAATTGTCGGCATGAGGTCCGGTAGGGGATCGGCCGGCCGCGCGCAGCGAAGGCTGGCATGAAGACCGCCAACGAAACAAAGGCGAAGAGGTGCTAACCTTTTTTCAACGATTGTTCTTCCTTAAAGTCGTGGCTGATCAGTTTTAGTGTGCGGCCCTCACAGAGCCGCAGCCCGTGCATCGGAGCGTTTCGAATGGCCGCTTCATCGACGACCGCCACATTGCCCCGGATCGATCTTAGAAGCTCGCAACTAGGGAAAGAGGCGGCGTTCAAGACCTGGCGCGCGGCGGTGCCGCAATATGCCATTTCGATCCCGAACGACGATCTGACCGATTTCGCGATGGATCTGTCGGCTTGGCTTCTTCAGAAAATCGTCTTCACCCATGGCCACACATCGCCCTGCCGGCTGGAGCGCAAGGCGGAGAGCCTGTCGGACGGCTACGACAACATCGTCTTCCTTCTGTTCATGAAGGGGCTTTGGGTCGGCGAGGCGGATGGGCGGCCTTTTTCGAGCGAGGACGGCGACATCTGCCTTCTCGACGCGTCCAAGCCCTTTCACGTGGTGACCACGCAGGCGAGCTACGCCATGGTCAACGTGCCGCGCCAGACCTTCATGGAGGCCGCGCCCGATGTCACGATCCCGCACGGGCATATCCTGCGCTCGGCCAGCGGCTGGATTCTGGCCGAGCATCTGACGGCCCTCTGCCGCTACCTGCCCAACATGCACAAGGCCGAGGCCGAGCGCATGGCAGCGGCGACGCTGACGCTGATGGCCTCCAGCCTCGCGGAATTGACCGGCACCGACCATCTGGCCAAGGGAAGCCTGATTTCGGCCGTTCGCCTGCGCGTCGAGCGCCATATCGAGCGCCATATCGGATCGCCCGACCTGACGCCGGACATGATCTGCCACGAGCTGGATATTCCCCGCTCGACCCTCTACCGCGCCTTTTCGCCCTTCGGCGGCATTCTCTCCTATATCCAGAAGCGTCGGCTGGATGCGGCGCGCGCGCTTCTGTTTCATCCGGAGGAGCATCGCTCGGTCGGCGAGATTGCCCAAGCGCTGGGCTTCGGTAATGTGACGAGCTTCACGCGTTCATTCGAACGCCAGTTCGGCTGCTCCCCCCGCGAGGCGCGCCAGAGCGGATGGACCTATATCAGCAGCAGCCAGATGCTGTTCGAGCACTGGCGGCAGGCCGTCGCGCGCGGCGGCTGAGGCGGTTGTCAAAGCGTGGCGAGCCCTCTGAACAGGTCCGCCCAAGCCGAGCCTTGGCGGATGAAGACGGGCGGGCGCCGGAGCGGTGCCTCGACCGGGATCGTCGCCCCGCCCCCATATCGCGCACCGCTCCAGACATGCTCCCAATCCGCGCCCTCGGGCAGATAGACCTCGCGCGAGGTCTCGCCCTCCCGCCAGACCGGCGCAACGAGTAGGTCGCGCCCGTAGAGATAGCTGTCCTGGATCGCATAGGTCGCCCGATCGTCCGGGAAATGCAGGAAGAGCGGGCGCTGCACGGGCAGGCCGCGCTGAACCGCCTCGTCCGAAAGGCTTCGCAGATAGGGCGCGAGATGGACATAGAGCCGCGTCATCCGCGCGAAATGCGAGAGCACCGCCTCGTCGCCGTCGATCTGGAGATTGTCGCGCGGGCGGTTGCCCTCGTGCGTGCGCATGACGGCCGTGAAGGCGGCCATCTCGGCCCAGCGCATGATCAGCTCGGGCGTGCGGACATTGCCGAAGAGGCTCGTATAACCGCCGATGTCGGAATGATGGTAGGCATTGCCGAGCAGGCCGGAGGACAAAGCGCCGGAGATGACCGTCACCAGCCCATCATGGCGCGAGAAGTCCACCGACTGATCTCCGCCCCACAGAAGCGGGCAATGCGCCCCGACGCCGGTGAAGCCCGCGCGCATGAAGAACAGCGCCTCCCCCGTCATGCCCCGACTGGCGACGGCCCGCGCGTTGACCTCGGCCCAAAGGGTCGGCCAGGGATTGTGCATGAGCTTGGCGTCCACGCCATTGGCGAGTTGCACGTTCACCGGCAGATATTCGCCGAAATCCGCCATCCAGCCGGACAGGCCGAAGTCCAGCATGTTGCGCCCGATCACCTCCTCGGCGAACCAGTCCGCCGCCGCCGGATTGGTGAAGTCCACGACGCCGCAATCGAACTCGCCGAAATCGACCAGGGCGGTCTTGCCCTCGGCATTGGTCGCAAAATAGCCGGCCGCTTCGGCCTTCGGGAAAAGCGGGCCGTCGGCGCAGAGATAGGGGTTCACGTAGCCGAGAAACCGGATGCCCTCGCTCTTCAACTCGGCAATGCGCTGGCGCAGGCCGGGATAGCGCGTCTCGTTGGCCTGCCAGTCCCAGAAGAGCCGCGCGCCGAACGACGTATGACGCAGCCCCACCCAATCCTCGCACCAAAGGCCTGAGACGGCCGCGCCCGCCGCGCGAATCCTGTCGAGCCGTTCAAAGGACTTTTCCCCATCCTTCAGCCCGATGATCGCGCCCCTATAGACCCAATCGGGCAACGGCGGCTGGCGGCCGAAGCGGGTGGAGAGCTGGTCCACCAGCCCTTCGAAATCGCTGGCAGCAAAGAACTCGATCCGCTCGGGAACGGCCCAGACTTCGATCTCGTGAAACGCCTCATGGCGAAAATCGAAGACCGAATAGGCCGGCGTCTCGACATGGAGCGCATAGCGGCGCGAGGACAGGTAGGTCGGCTGGGGATAGTTCGTGTGGTAATAGTCGCCGCCCGCCCGGCCCGCGACATCGGCCTTGAACGTCAGCTCGCGCGTCTTGTCTCGCCCGACGCCGGGCTCGGAGGTCCAGAGCGGAAAGCGCTGGCCGCGCATGTCGAAATAGGACATCTGCTCGCCGCCGCCCCAGACATGCTCGCCCGCTTCGGCCTGAACGCGAAGCCAGAGTCGGTTGATCGCGGGGTCCAGCGCCTCGAAGCGCAGCGCGGCTCCCTCCACTCTCAGGCGCAGGCGCGCCGGCTCAGAAGGGCTGGGCGAGAGATCGATCACATCCCCCGAGATCGCGGCATGGCGCAGCGCGACACGCTCCACGACATAATCCTCGATGTCGAAATTGCCCCGATACATCTCCATCCGCTCCTGGCCCTGGCCGACAAAGAGGCAGGGCGCGGCGGCGCTGTGCGTGAGCACAAGCTTGCCGGAGAGGACAAGCGAGAAGCCGTCCGGCTCGGTGGTCAGAACGAGGGCGGCGAGCGGGGAAACCGGGTCTGATGTCATGACGGTCCTTCAGCCCTTGATGCTGCCGGCGGTGAGACCGGAAACGACGCGCTCCTGGAAGATCACGATCAGGACGGCGACCGGCACGATGCCGACCACCAGCGCGGCCGAGATCACCGGCCAGGGGAACGAGAACTCGCCCTGATAGAGCTGGATGCCGACCGGCAGTGTGCGCAGCGCCGGGTTGGAATTGAAGGACAGCGCCAGGAGGAACTCGTCCCAGGAATTGACGAAGGCGAGAATGCCGGCGGTGAAGACGCCGGGCGCCGAGATCGGCACCACGATCCTGAACAGGGCGCCGAGCCGCGTGCAACCATCGATCATCGCGGCATTCTCCAGATCCTGCGGAATACCCTCGAAGAAGGAGGTGAGAATCAGCGTGCAGACCGGCAGCGACAGGACGGTATAGGGCAGGATCAGCGCGACCCATGTGTTCAGGAGGTTCAACGCGCGCATGGTCTCGAACAGCGGAACGAGCAGCGTGACCAGCGGAAAGGTCGAGACGGCGATGATCAGCGACAGGATCAACCCGCGATAGGCCAGTTGAAGCCGCGCCAGCGCATAGGCCGCCAGAACCGAGACGAGAAGCGTCAAGGCCGTCGAGAGCAGCGCCACCATGACCGAATTGAACAGGAAGAGATGCAGGGGCTGGTCGGAAAAGGCCGTGACGTAATTGGCGAGCGTCGGCTGATGCGGGGCCCAGGTGATGGGCTTGAGGGTCAGCTCGCCTTCCGTCTTGAGCGAGGTGAACAGAATCCAGAGCGCGGGAAAGAGGCCGTTCACCAGCAGCACCCCGGCAGCGAGGAAGCGCAGCGGTTTGCCCGAGAAGAGCGCCAGGGGCGAAGAGGCGACCACCGTGCTCATGGCTCAACCCTTTCGGCGCAGCATGTGGAGATACAGGAAAGTCACCAGCATGGAGAAGGCGAACATGACCACCGCCAGCGCCGAGCCATAGCCGAGGTCCAGAAAGGACACGGTGTTCTGATGGATATACATGGCGAGCGTGACGGTGGAGGTCCCGGGGCCGCCCCCGGTCATCATATAGGGAATGTCGAAAGTCTGGAGCGCGGTGATCGTGCGGAAGATCAGCGCGATGACGATGGCAGGCTTCAGGAGCGGCAGCGTGATCTCGAAGAACTGCCGGACGCGCCCCGCCCCGTCCACGTCCGCCGCCTCGTAGAGCGAGCGCGGAATGGTCTGGAGTCCGGCGAGGATGATCAGCGCCATGAAGGACGCGGTCTTCCAGACGATGGTGAGGCAGATGGCGGCAAAAGCCCAACCCGGCGAGTTGAACCAGATCACGCCTTGGAGCCCGACCCGATTCAGGACATCGTTCACGATGCCGTATTCATAGTGGAAGAACCACGCGAAGATGAGGCCCGCGAAGGAGAGCGGCAGCGCCCAGGGAATGAGGAGCGACAGGCGCACCGGCCATTTGTGCCGGAAGGGCAAATTGGCCAGAAGCGCCATGCCGAGCCCCATGAGAAGCGCGCCGGGCACGGTGATGGCCACGATCAGGAGCGTGTTCCAGGACGCCTCCCAGAAGACCGGATCGTCCCACATCAGGGCGTAGTTCTCGAACCCGGCGAAGGAGGCCGGAAGACCCGAGGTCAGCGACAGATTCTGGAAGCTCATCCAGATCAGCCGGCCGACGGGATAGACGATGATGACGCACAGAAGCAGCGCGGCCGGCGCGAGCAGCCAGGCGGCCAGCACCTTGTCGCTCGGGTCGAGCCAGCGCAGCCAAGCCGCGGGCTGTCGATCGGTCCGTTTCATGCCGTCCGTCGCTGCCAAGGTCACGATCACCCATCCTTACCGTCGTGAACGCCCTCTGCCGAGCCTTCGCCATCAAACCGGCGCGAGACCCGCGCCGGTTCGGCTTTGCGAATGCGTCAGCGCTCAGCGCAGGATGCGACGCAGCCGGCTTTCGATCTGCGCGGCCCCCTCTTCGGGCGTCGACACGCCGGAGAGAACGGCGTTCACCGTCGTGCGGATCACCTCGCTCACCTCGTTGTAGCGCGGCGTCACCGGCCGGGCGCGGGCGGTTTCAACCACCGGCAGCGCTTCGGCGAACCAGGGCGCGGACTTCAACACGTCCGGGTCGCCATAGAGGCTGGCATAGGTCGGCAGCAGCGCGCCGTTGACCGCCATGTATTTCGAAACTTCCTGGCCGCTCAGATATTCGGCGAGCTTCTTGGCCTCGTCCTGATGCTGCGAATAGGCGGACACACCGAACTCCCAGCCACCGAGGCAGCTCGACTGCTCGCCCGTCCCCAGCGCCGGCAGGCGCGCGACGCCGACCTTGCCGGCGACCGCCGATTCCGGCCCCTGGAAGTGCTTCCAGGCATAGGACCAGTTGATGGCGAAGAGCACCTTGCCGGCCTGGAACTCCTTGCGCGTGTCGTCGGTCGCAACTTCGGAAATGTTCTTCTTGGCGACGCCATCGTCGACGAAGCTCTTCCACAGGGCGAGCGAGCGGACGGCTGCCTCCTTGTCGAAATCGAGCTTTCCGTCCTTCACCAGCTGCTTGCCCTGGCTCCAGTAGGGCAGGAGGAAGGTGCAGACCGCGCCTTCGATCGCCTTGCCCTGGAAGCTCAGGCCCTGAAGATCGGCGGCGGCACTCCCCTCGCCGGCCGAAACTTTCCGGGCGGCTGCCTTCAGCTCGTCCCAGGTCTTGGGTGGCGCGATGCCGTATTTGTCCAGGAGATCTTTGCGATAGTAGAGGAACATCGCGTCCGCGAAGGCCGGCAGGGCCACGGCCTCGCCATTGATCGTGTTGGCCTCCGCATAGGCCGGCAGATAGACGGAGAGATCCTTCTCGGGGAAATGCGTCGTCCAGCCGGCGGCCGCATATTGCGCCGGGCGGATGACGTCGAGCATCAGCACGTCGAGATTGGGGTCCTTGGCGGACATCACCGTGTTGAGATACTGCGCCTGCGTCTCGGACGTGTTGCCGCCGGTCTCGATCGTGACCTTCACGCCTGGATTCTTGGCCTCGTAGGCGTCGAGTTCCTGGCGCCAGACATCCGGTTGATGCTGGCTCGATACGAAGATCTTGAGCTGCGTTTGCGCCAGCGCGGGCGTCGCCGCGAGCACACAGGCGCCGAGCGCCGCGCGGATGAGAAAGCGTTTGCGCATCCGTCCAATTCCTCCCGTTGATTCTGTGCAGGGGCGGCGAAGTTCCGTCGCCTCAGCTTATGGCCTTCTCGCTCGCCGCATCGAAGAGATGGATTTTCGTGGAATCGACCCCGACGTGGAATTTCTGTCCGGCATCGGCCCGAAACGCGGGCGGCATTCGCGCCGTGAGCCTCGCCCCTCCCAAGGCGAAATGCACCAGGGTATCCGACCCCAGCGGTTCGACCACCTCCGCACCGACCTCGAGCGTCGCCGCCCCGTCCTGCGCCAGCCCGAAATGTTCGGGCCGGATGCCGACCATGACCTCGCGCCCCTCATCGCCGGCCGTGCCCGGGGCGAGCGGCAGCATATGGCCGCCCGAGAAGAGGAGACGTCCGCCTTCGATCCGCGCGCGGGCGAAGTTCATGGCGGGTGAGCCGATGAAACCGCCCACGAACACGCTGGAGGGATGGTTATAGACCTCGTCCGGCGTGCCGACCTGCTCGATCTCACCGCCGCGCAGGATGACGATGCGATCGGCCAGCGTCATCGCCTCGACCTGATCATGCGTGACATAGAGGATCGTGGTGCCGATCGTCTGATGCAGGCGCTTGATCTCGGTGCGCACCTCGCCGCGCAGCTTGGCATCGAGATTGGAGAGCGGCTCGTCGAACAGGAAAAGCTGCGGCCGGCGCACGATGGCGCGGCCCATGGCGACACGCTGGCGCTGGCCGCCCGACAACTGGCCGGGACGGCGGTCGAGGAGATGCGCGATGCCCAGCATCTCGGCCGCATCCTGAATGCGCTTGTCGGCCTCCGCGCCCTTGATGCCGCGCACCTTGAGGCTGAAGCCCATGTTTTCGCGCACGGTCTTGTGCGGGTACAGGGCGTAATCCTGAAACACCATGGCGATGTCGCGCTCGCGCGGCGGCAGCGCGTTCACTACCTGATCGCCGATGCGCACCTCGCCCGAGGTCACGCTTTCGAGACCCGCCACCATGCGCAGCGTCGTGGACTTGCCGCAGCCCGACGGGCCGACAAGCACGACCAGTTCGCCATCGGCAATATCCAGATCGATGCCTTTGACGACCTGGGTACCGCCATAGCTCTTTTCGAGCCTGCGCAGGCTGACCGATGCCATGCTGTCCGCTTCCTCCCATCCGACATCCGAGAGTCGGCTTTCTCCCGCAATCTAGCGCGGAAGAAAATCTTAGATCAATCATGTATCAATTGTGCAGCGCCAGAGACACTGGCCCTCACCGGATTCGCGAGACATAGCGCGCCACTCGGGTGTCGTACCAAGTGTGCGAAACTTCCGCGATCGTGCCGTCCGCCGCCCAGCTCTTGCGGAAGATATGGCAGATCGGCGCGCCGACTTTGGGTTCGAAGGCGCTCGGCTTCCAGTCCGGCACATGGCCGAGATCGATCCGGTCCTCCGCCTTTTCGATGAAGAGGCCGAGGCGCGTCCGGTAGAAGAGATAGAGCGATTCCGAAAGATCGTCGGTCGTGATGGCGTCGGCGAAACTCCCGTCCAGCCAGATTTCCTCCAGCGCCGCGATGCGGCCGGAGAGGCATCGCAGGCGGCGGATACGGTGGCCGGAAGGCGACGGGCCGAAGCCGGCGATCCCCTCGGGCTTGGGCAAGCGCTCGACATCCAGCACCTCGGCCGTCGGCAGGCCACCGCCCTCGATCAGTTCCAGCCGGAACATGGCGTAGAGGCTCTGGGGATCGCTCGCCGCCCGGATGTAATTGCCCGAGCCCTGCACGCGCTCCAACAGCCCGCGATGCTGCAACTCGGCCAGGGCTTTGCGCAGCGTGCCGATGGAGGTGCCCATCGTGAGCGCCATGTCGCGCTCGGGTGGCAGTTTCTCCCCTTCGATCAGCCGCCCCGCCGCGATGTCGCGCACCAGCGTTTCCGCCAGTTGGAGATAGACGGGGAGACTGCCCCGCACCTGTCGCATCCCGCCTGCCTCCCACTCGCAGCTGCAAATTGATACACCATTGATTTACTCGATATCCGGTGTTAGCTCCAGACGAGGTTTCGCGTTCCGGGAGGAAATGCATGTCCGTCGTCCCGATCACGTCCGCCGATCTCGATGCCGCCGAAGTGTCCTGGTTTTCGGCGCTGTGCTCCGACGATTATGCCTTTCTCGGCGTGCCGGACGGCGCTTTGCGCTCCAGCTGGGAGCATTGCTCCGAGATCGCGCTCACGGCCGAGCGGCTGGGTTTCCGCAACATTCTCTGCCCTTCCTCCTATCAGGTGGGGCAGGACACGCTGAGCTTCGTCGCCGGCTGCGCGCCGCTGACGAGCCGTATGAATTTCCTCGCCGCGATCCGCTGCGGCGAGATGCAGCCGATCATGCTGGCGCGCACGGTTGCGACGCTGGATCATATGCTCAAAGGTCGGCTGACGCTCAACGTCATCAGCTCCGACTTTCCCGGCGAGGTCGCCGACAGCGCCTTCCGCTACCGCCGCTCGCATGAAGTGGTCGAAATCCTGCGCCAGGCCTGGACGCGCGAGACGATCGATTTCGAGGGCGAAGTCTATCGCTTCAAGGGCGTCTCCACCGAGCCGGCCCGGCCCTATCAGCAGAATGGCGGCCCGCTTCTTTATTTCGGCGGCTATTCGCCGGATGCCTTGGAACTCTGCGGCGCGCAATGCGACGTCTATCTCATGTGGCCCGAAACGCGCGAGCAGCTGGCCGAGCGCATGAAGGCGGTTCATGCGAGGGCGCAGGCGCATGGGCGCACGCTCGATTACGGGTTGCGCGTTCATGTCATCGTGCGTGACACGGAGCGGGAGGCGCGCGACTATGCCGAGCATCTCGTCTCCAGGCTCGACGACGAATATGGCAAGCTGATCCGCGACCGCGCGCATGACAGTATCTCGCTGGGGGTCGCGCATCAGGCCCGCGCCCGCGCGCTGGCGGACCAGTTCGGCTATATCGAGCCCAACCTCTGGACCGGCATCGGCCGGGCGCGCTCGGGCTGCGGCGCGGCGCTGGTCGGCTCGACGGACCAGATTCTCTCTGCCCTCGAAGATTACCGAAAGATGGGCATTCGCGCCTTCATCCTTTCGGGCTATCCGCATCTGGACGAGGCCGAGCATTTCGGCACCAAGGTTCTGCCGGCGCTGAAGACCTGCTCGCTGCCGCATGAATATGGCCGCGTGCCCGCCACTACGCCCGCCACCCCGCTCGGACTTGGGAGCCGCCACTGATGGAACGCTTGAAACTCGGGTCCGATCTGGAGGTCAGCCGCCTCGTCTACGGTCTCTGGCGCCTGGGTGACGACAGCGACACCTCGCCCGCTCACGTCCAGCGTAAGATCGAAGCCTGCCTTGCGCAGGGTATCACCACGATGGATCATGCCGACATCTATGGCGGCTATACCGGCGAAGCGATCTTCGGCGGCGCCCTGAAGGCCGCGCCGCATCTGCGGGACCGGATCGAGATCGTCACCAAATGCGGCATCGTCGCGCCGGTGGGTCGCCATGCCGGGGCGCGCGTCAAGCATTACGACACGGGCCGCGCTCATATCATGGCGTCGGTCGAGACCTCGCTGCGCGACATGGGGATCGAGCGCATCGATCTTCTTCTGATTCACCGGCCCGATCCGCTGATCGACCCGGCGGAGACCGGCGCGGCGCTGGATGAGCTGGTGGCCTCCGGCAAGGTGCGCGCGGTCGGCGTGTCGAACTTTCGGCCCCATGATCTGTCGCTGCTGCAATCGGCCATGCGCTCGCCTCTCGTGACGAACCAGATCGAGCTGAGTCTTCTAGAAACCGAGCCCTTCCGCAACGGCGATCTCGCCTCGTTGACGGAGCGACGCATCCATCCGATGGCTTGGTCGCCACTCGGCGGCGGGCGTCTCTTCGCGGACAGCGAAAGCCCGCTCCTGAAACACCTTAACGCGATCGCGGCCGAACAGGGCGTGGACGCCGGCTCCGTCGCCATCGCTTGGCTTCTCGCCCATCCCGCCCGCATCCTGCCGGTGCTCGGCACCAATTCTCTCCCGCGCATTGCGGCCATCTGCGAGGCTTTGCGCGTTTCCATCGACCGCCAGACCTGGTTCGAGCTTTACAGCGCGGCTACCGGACAGGACGTGCCGTGATGGGCATCATGCAGCCGATCCGCGATGGAACGGAGCATCGTTTCATCCCGAACGCCGAGAATGCCCGCGCCTATCGCAACGCGCTCGGCACCTACACGACGGGCGTTACCGTGGTCACCGTGGCAACGCCGGCCGGGCCGATCGGCATGACGGTCAACAGTTTCGCTTCCGTTTCGCTCGATCCCCCGCTGGTGCTCTGGTCGCCGGCCAAGAGTTCGTCCCGCCACGCGCTCTTCGCCGCCGCCCCGCATTTCGCGATCCATATTCTGGGTCTGGAGGAGGAGGCCTTGAGCACGCGCTTCACGCGCGGCGGGCTCGGCTTCGAAGGGCTGGACTGGCAGGCCAACGACGAGGGTGCCCCTGTTATCGCGGGCACGCTGGCGCGTTTCGAATGCGAAACCGCCTCGCTCTACGATGCCGGTGACCACACGATCATGCTTGGCCGCGTCCTGCGCGCGGCCCATCGCGAGGGCGATCCGCTTTGCTTCTCGCGCGGCGCCTTTGGCCATTTCAGGCATCATATCCCGGACTAGAGATCGCGACTCAACGCGCCACGACAGGGTTCGAGCGAGGCAGGCATGATCCGAAGCTTGAGGAAGCATGGTGCGGCGGGCCTCGGCCGCGGCGGCATTCACCACGTCCGGTCCCTGTTTCCCGGCTGCCTCGTCAGTGTCGTCGTGGCGCTGGCCGCCACCTTCCTGTCAGAGCACTACGGCGGGCCGGTCATGCTTTTCGCCCTGCTTCTGGGCATCGCCTTCAATTTCCTGTCGGTTGAGGGTGCCTGCAAGCCCGGCATCGACTTCACCTCCCGCACCGTCCTGCGGTTCGGCGTGGCGTTGCTCGGCGTGCGCATCACCGTGTCGGACGCGATGATGCTCGGTCCCGCTCCGATCCTTCTCGCGATTCTCGGCGTTGCGACCACCATCGGCGTTGGCGTGTTTCTGGCAAGGTCTCTGCGCTTCCCCGCCCTGTTCGGGCTGCTGACGGGCGGCGCGGTCGGCATCTGCGGCGCGTCGGCCGCGCTCGCCATCGCCTCGGTTCTTCCCAAGCGCGAGGGCGCGCGAGAGAGCGACGTGATCTTCACCGTCGTCGTCGTCACGACCTTCTCGACCATCGCCATGGTGCTTTACCCGATCCTCCTGAAACAGGGTCTCTTCAGCGACGCGCAGATCGGCATTTTCCTCGGTGCGACGATCCATGACGTGGCGCAGGTCGTGGGCGCGGGCTTCAGCATCTCGACCGAGGCGGGCGACGCCGCGACGCTGACCAAGCTCCTGCGCGTTGCCATGCTGGTGCCCGTGGTTCTCTCGATTTCCTTTTTCGTCTCGCGCGGCCAGAGCGAAGGGAGGGTCAGCGTGCCCGGTTTTCTTCTCGGCTTCGTCGCACTGGTCGCGATCAACAGTCTCGGCCTGGTGCCGCCTGTCGTTGCGACAGCCTTGTCGGACCTGTCTCGCTGGGCCCTCGTCGCGGCCATCGCCGCGCTCGGGATGAAGACCATGCTCGGCCAGATCGTAACGGTCGGCCCGCGCGCGTTGATCCTGATCCTTCTGGAAACGATCTGGATCGCGGCGCTCGGGCTCGTTGTGGTCTGGTTTCTTTAGACGGTCACCAGCGATCGCGCTCCAGGAGATGCGTGACCGCCGCGCCGCTCATGAGAACGACCGCGTCCTCCACGAAGCCGCTTTCCGTCTGCCCGTAGCGATCCATCGCTTGCCGTCTGAGCGCGAGACCGAGATAGGACGCGCCGATCGCCGCGGCGATGCCGAGAACCGCGCCGCCCGCTCGATCCCCACGCGGCGCGAGCACCGCACCGGCAAAGCCTGCCGTGAGACTGCGCGCCAGAAGCCCCGCCGGCACGGTGCGATCCGGCGCGGAGGCCATCTTGTCGCCCGCCATTTCGGCGGCGGCGAGTGCCGTGGTTCCGAGCGCCACGAGGGGATGGGCCAGAAGATCACGCGCCGGCGCGCCGGGCGGCAAGTCCCCGCGCCGGGCTGCACCCGACAGGAGCGCCAAGGGCGTCATGGCGCGTTGGCCCGCAACGAGGCCGATCAGAAGCGAGCGAAGCATGGCGTGTCCCTCAAGATGCGATGGAGAACGAAGTGTCAGCACAACATCTCGAGCCCGGCTCGGTATCCATCACCGGCCAAGTTTCTCTTCACGACCGGGACTTGGCTCCATGACCCTCGCGATGGCGCGCGCTGACAAGCGCTGCGAGGTCGAGATAGGAGTTGGCGAGACCCTCGAACATCTCGCCGAGTTCCAGCGGCAGGGAGTGGCTCGACGCCATATCCTGCTCCAGCGCTCGAATGGCCGCTTCGCTGACGGCGCACATCGCCTGACATCGTTCCAGAAGCATTCGCACCTGCTGCGCTTCCGACATCGATGGCAGTCCTTCCGCCCCACGCTTGCCACCTCGACAAGCGGACTTCCCCTAGGGAAGACGTAAGCCAGACTTGTTGGTTTGGACATTGCGCGCCACTCTTATTTGGATGGCTGACCACGCAAGCGCGTCATGAGCCGCAAATTGGCCACGCTGCGGCGCGAGAGCGCCTTGCGCGGCAATGCCTATCGCGCAAACCAGCCTTGTCGAAAACAACGAACAATCCGGCGTGTCCAGCGCTGCGGGACGCTTCCGCTCCGACACGCTTTCGACTAACTCACGGACCTGAATGCGACATATCGCACCAGGCGTCGCGCTTCCTTTTCAGATTTGAAACCCTATGCCAGCTTCTCAGCTCAGCTCCCTTTCCGCCGCATCCCAGACGGTCACCGACATGTCCGGCGGCCAGCCTGCGCCTATCCTGCGCGGAGACGATTTTACGAGCGGAGCGCCCGGTGGCGAGCGTCTCGATCACGTGTTCGAACGTCTGACGGAGCGCTTCTCGGCCCTGCCGGCCGTCGTCTCGGGCGGCCGGTCCTGGACCTATGGCGAGGTCGATGCCCGCGCCAACCAGATGGCGCGTGTTCTGGAACGGCGCGGGGTGACGCCGGGCACGCGCGTCGGGCTGCTGCTCGGCCGCTCGGCCATGACCTATGTCGCGACACTGGCGATCATGAAGGCGGGCGGCGTCTTCGTGCCGCTCGCCACCGCCTTCCCGCCCGAGCGCATGGCCCTCATCATCGAGGATGCCGCGATCGCCCTCGTCGTGTCGGAGGCGGCCTATGTGGATCTCGCCCGCGCGCTTCCCGTCGACAGCCTCCTGATCGAGGAGATCGAGGGCGAGATTTCGGCAGAGCCGGAAACGTCCCTCGGCCAGCGGGGCGGCCCGCAGGACGCCTGCTACATTCTCTACACCTCGGGCACGACGGGCCGGCCGAAGGGCGTCGAAATCCTTCACCGCAGCATCGCCAATTTCGTGCAGGTAGCGGCGGCAAGCTACGGCTACCGACCGGGCGACCGCGTCTATCAGGGCATGACGATCGCCTTCGACTTCTCGACCGAGGAAATCTGGGTTCCTTTCGCGGCCGGCGCGACGATCTTTCCCGCACCCCATCGCTATACGCCGGTGGGCGAGGAACTGTCGGACTTCCTCAACCAGCACGAAATCCAGTGCATGGCGTGCAGCCCGACGCTGCTTTCCTCCATCGACAGCGACGTGCCGAGCCTGCGCCTCATTCTGGTGGGCGGCGAAGCCTGCCCACAGGGGCTCGTGTCGCGCTGGTCCCGGCCGGGACTGCAAATCCTCAACACCTACGGCCCGACCGAAGCGACGGTGACGGCGACCATGGCGACGCTCGTTCCCGGCCGCCCGGTGACGATCGGCCGTCCGCTGCCGACCTACAGCATCGTCATTCTGGACCCGGCCGAGGCGAAGCTCGCGGCGGGCAACGAGCTCGGCGAAATCGGCATTGCCGGCATCGGCCTGGCCGCCGGCTATCTGCACCGCCCCGATCTCACGGACGAGAAGTTCATTCCCGACTTCATCGGCCTGCCGAACAACCCATCGGCGCGCATCTATCGCACGGGCGATCTCGGCCATATCAATTCGCATGGCGAGATCGAGTATCACGGGCGCATCGACACGCAGGTGAAGATTCGCGGCCACCGGATCGAGCTGGGCGAGATCGAGGCGATCCTTCTGGAGCAGCCCGGCATCGCCCAGGCGGCGGTGACGGCGGTGGAAATCCAGCCGGGGCGCACCGAGCTTGCCGCCTATTACGCGCTGAAGACGGAGGCCGAGCCGCTGTCCAAGCCCGAGCTTTCGGCCGAGCTGAAGCGTCGCCTGCCCGCCTATATGGTGCCGGCCTATCTGGAGCAGCTGGACGCGCTTCCGATGACCGTGTCGGACAAGATCGATACGCGCAAGCTGCCCAAGCCACAGCTGAACGAGACCAACGCCAACCGCGAGATCATCGAGGCGCGCAGCGACAACGAACGCTTTCTGGTGGATGCCGCTCGCGAGATCCTGGGTGTCGAGCGCATTTCCGTCGAGGATCATTTCTTCGACGATCTCAGCGCCAACTCCCTGCTGATGGCGCGCTTCTGCGCCCGCGTGCGCACGCAGCCGGGCTGGGGCACGACCTCGATGCGCGACATCTACCTCTTTCCCAGCGTCGCGCGGCTGGCCGAGCATCTCCAGACGCCGGACGAGATCGAACAGGCCGAGATCGAGCCCGTGCCGACGCACCGCGCGACGAACCTCGCCTATTGGACCACAGGCGCGGCGCAGCTTCTGTTCTACTCGGTCTACAGCTATTTCGGCCTCTGGGTCTTCGACCGGGGTCTCGACTGGGTCTATGTCGAGCTGGACGCGCCGATTCAGCTTTATCTGCGCTGCGTGCTGCTCTCGGCCGGCATCTTCTTCGGCATGTCAGGGCTTGCAATCCTTGCCAAATGGACGCTGATCGGACGCTGGAAGCAGGAGTCGATCCCGATCTGGAGCGCGCGCTATTACCGCTTCTGGGTGGTGCAGACGCTGATCCGCACCGCGCCCGTCGTGCTCTTCCGGGGTAGTCCGCTTTACAGCTGGTATCTCCAGCTCCTGGGCGCGCGGCTCGGGCACAACACGATCATCGAATGCCGCTACGTTCCGGTTTGCACCGATCTGATCGAGATCGGCGACAACACGATCATCCGCAAGGAATCGATCGTGCTCGGCTATCACGCACGCGCCGGCTACATTCACACCGGCCCGGTGACGATCGGCGACAATGCCTTCGTGGGCGCGGGCTGCGTGCTCGACATCGGCACCAAGGTCGGCGACGGCTCGCAGCTCGGCCATGCCTCCTCGCTGCATAGCGGCCAGTCTATCCCGGACGGCGAATGCTGGCACGGCTCTCCGGCCGTGCGCACGGACGCCGATTACTGCAAGGTCGAGAATCGCCGCCTGTCGGAGCTTCGGCGCGGGCTGTTCGAAGTGATGCAGCTGATCGCGCTCTTTGCGCTCATCACACCCTTCCCGCTCCTGTTTCACAGCTACTGGCAGAATGTCGGCGACGACTATCAGGAAACCATCGGCATCGTGGCGCTCGGCACCACGGTGACGCTGTTCGGCTATATCGCCGTCTCGCTTCTGGCGGCGCTCGTGGTGCCGCGCGTGGTCGGCCTCGTGCTGAAGCCCGGCCGCACCTACACGCTCTATGGCTTCCATTATTGGCTACAGACGGCGGTGGAGTTCTGCTCCAACAACAAGATCCTGAACGTCCTGTTCGGCGACTCCTCGGCCATCGTCCATTACATCCGGGCGCTCGGCTGGAACCTCAACACCGTCACCCAGACAGGCTCGAATTTCGGCAGCAACCAGCAGCAGGAAAGCCCGCATCTCTGTGAGATCGGCAGCCATACGATGGTGTCGGACGGCTTGTTCATGCTCAACATGCACAAGTCCGCCTCCTCCTTCCGGCTGGAGCACACCAAGGTCGGCGCGCAGAACTATTTCGGCAACAACATCTTCTTCCCCTCGGACGCGCGCACAGGCGACAATTGCCTGCTCGGCACCAAGGTCATGGTGCCGATCAGCGGCCCGGTGCGGGAGAATGTCGGCCTTCTCGGCTCGCCGCCCTTCGAGATTCCCCGCCTCGTCTCGCGCGACAAGGAACTGATCGCGAGCGTTGGTGCGGAGGAGCGTCGCCAACGCGTGCGCCTCAAGAACCGGCACAACGCCGTGACCGGCGTCCTGATGCTGACGGTGCTGTGGGTGGAGTTGTTCATCGCGCTCGCCATCGGCGACCGGGCGCTCAACTACTACACCGATTGGGGCGCGGTCGCGCTCTTCGTCGGCTCGCTTCTCGTGGTCGCCATCGAAATCCCGATGCAGCTCCTGATCGAGCGCGCGAGTCTGGGCTTCCGCAAGCTGAAGCCGCATATGACGACGATCTACGACCGCTCCTTCTGGCGGCACGAGCGTCACTGGAAGCTCGCCGATTCCGCCATCGTCAATCTCTTCCCCGGCACGCCCTTCCGGCCCATGGTTCTGCGGATGCTGGGCGTGAAGGTCGGCAAGCGCGTCTATGACGCAGGCGCGAACCTCACCGAGCGCTCCCTGGTGGAGATCGGCGACGATGCGACGCTGAACGAGGGCTGCGTCATCCAAGCCCATTCGCTGGAGGAAGGCGCGTTCAAGTCGGACCTGATCCGCATTGGCAAGGGCTGCACGCTCAGCCCAGCCGCCTTCGTGCATTACGGCGTGACTATGGGCGAAGGCTCCATGGCCGATACGGACGCTTTCGTCATGAAGGGCGAGGTTCTGGAGCCTCATTCCATCTGGAGCGGAAACCCGGCCAAGCTCAGCCGTTTCGTTCGGCCCGTTGAAGGCGTTGGCGGAACGGAGTGCGGCGCGTGAGTGCTGAGCCTGCTCACGTCGAGGTGCGGCTGGCACCCGTCGATAACACCAACCGCGCCGCCATCGCCGCAATGGTTTTGGGAGAAGCACAGGCGCATTTCGTCGCGAGCAACGCGGATTCGCTGGCCGAAGCGGAAGAGGACGCCGACGCCCGGCCGCGCGCCGTCTTCGCGGGCGAGCAACTCGTCGGCTTCCTGATGTACGACGCCTCGGAAAGCGAGAGCGAGGCGCGCATCTATCGTCTGATGATCGCTCCCGGTGAGCAGGGCAAAGGCTACGGAAGAGCAGTGGTGCAAGCCGCTCTGTCGGAAATCCGCGCGCTCGGCCACATCCGCGAAGTCTCGATCTGCTACGACCCCGGCAATGAAGCGGCGCGCCGGCTTTATCGTGCGGCCGGCTTTCAGGAAGAAGGGCTCGACGAGGATGGCGAAATGATCGCCCGGCTTGTCTGGCCTGAAGGCGAGGTTTGACGCTGGCGCCGGACGACGCCCCGGACGAGATCGCGCTCGCGGCGGCGCTGGACCGCCTCGCCACTCCGGGCATCGCGCTGGCCTGCCGCCGGATCCGGCCGGGCGACGGAGCTCACCTTCTCCCGGCGGAAGTGCGCTCGATCCCGGCGCGCGGGGTGGAGCGTCGGCGGGCGAGCGGCGCGGCTCGGCTGGCTGCGCGCACGCTTCTGTCGGCGCGGTTCGGCGAAGGGGTTGAAATTCCACGCGGCCCCTCAGGCCAGCCGCTCTGGCCGGACGGCGTAATCGGCTCGCTCGCCCATGACGAGACGATGGCCGTAGCGGCGGTGGCATGCGTCGGCGCGGTTCACGCACTCGGCATCGACGTGGAGCCCAGCCTGCCCCTGCCGGACGAGCTTCTCGATCTCGTCGTCATGCCCAACGACCACACCGGCGATCTCGAACCGAGCTTCGCGGCACGGCTTCTCTTCAGCGCCAAGGAGGCGGTCTACAAAGCCGCCTTCCCGCTCGACGGGCGCTTTCTGGATTATAGCGACATCGCCATCGATCTTCCCGCCGGCCATGCCACGACCCGCACCGGCCACAGGTTCCAGCTCCGGCATCTGACGTTCCCAAGGATCGTCACACTGGCGTTTTTCTAGCTCTGCCCGACCAGAACGAAGACAGTCAGCAGCAGAGCCAGTGCCGCCAGAATGAGGATGATCACCCAGCCCTTCATGGCGCGGTGGGTGACCTGATCGCCTTCGGTCTTGATCTCGCGCGGATGATCCATATTGCAAGCCGGCAGCGGGCCTGCACACCAATTCCAGACTCACCAACAAGGACGCCACGCCGGGGAGGGAAGTCTTCCTGACGACACGCGCGACAACGAAGCCGATGTCGGCATCGACTGAGCGGCCGACAGCCATAGGTTCCGATTCGCTGGGACGCCGTCAGCGCTCCCAGGGCGGGATGAAACGGGTGTCGCGATAATCGGAAAGATAGCCCGTGTGAACGGGGCTGAGCCAGTTGCGCGCCTTCATATAGCCGATCGCCTCGTGCGGCTCGCCGCCGGCACGGGCGCGAATGCGCAATTTCGAGCGGAAGCTGCCGGGCTTGCCGACACCTTCCAACTCGTCCAGCCGGGGAAGGTGGTCGGGCTCGACCCGGTACAATTCGCCCCACACGGGCAGGCCATGGCCGGGACGGTCGAGCATCATCGGGCTGTAGAACGATCCGGCGATCACCATGGGATAGGGTTCGCTGGTCCGCACCTCACCTAGAAACTCGCTCTTGGCCAGTCCGAGGGAGTGAAATGGAAAACCGCGTTTGAGCGTACCGTAGACAAAGACATGAAGCATGTCGGGATAAGGCAGCCGTCCGTCCCACGGTTCCTATCGTTTCGCTTCGGTGGATCAGGCGAAATGTCGCGCGCCGTCGCGCCGCTCAAGACGGGCGCACCCATCTTCACGGATGATAAGCAGTTAAAAGACCTGTCCGCCCGTTTGGTCAGTGTGTTCGAACGAATCACGAAACGAACGGCGAATGCGATGACCGTGGCAGAAATGACGGCCGAGCCGACATGTGAGAACGTGCCGGACAATCTCATTCGACCGCTCCTCGCTCTGTCCAAGTCCACGCGCCAGCTCATCTCGCTGAAGCTCGCTGAAATCGGCGTCGTGGCGGGGCGGATCAGCTTCTGGACGCGATCAATCCCGACCAACGACGCGGCATTTGCGAGATCGCGCGCGAGCTTTCCGTTCGGCCTTCGACCGTTTCGAAAATGCTGGACAGTCTGGAGCGGCGGGGCTGGTGCCGGCGCGAGATGGACGACGCCGATCTCCGGCGAACCTTCGTGGTTTTGACCGAGGATGGCGCGCGGGTCCGCAGCGAGGTCCGGCAGGTCTGGTCCGCCATGAATGACGATCTGACGCGCCAGATTCCTTGCGCCGACAGACCAGCCTTATCGGACGCGCTCTGGCGCATCGAACGCATCGTCGCAGGCCGGCTTTCGCGTCTGCGATAGGGCCTGCAGGCGCACAACGCGCATCAAGAGGTGAGCGCGCGAAGGCAGTGCGGCGTGCGCCTCCGTTACGAACGCCCGCCCGATCGATCAGCGATTGGCTCAGCCGTAGCCGATCGATCCGCGTTCGCCCTGCGACCACGAGACGGCATCACGCGGCCGACCCAGCCCGTCCACCATTGATCGAAGACGGCGACCGGCACGGCGAGCACCACAGTTCCCAGCATCGTTACCCCGAAGGTCGCCGCGATCTGTACGAACCGCCCTGCCCCGGCCGTGGCTTCGAATGTCAGGCTGGAGACGGAACAGATGACGAGGACCTGGCAAAGATAGATTCCGAACGACAGGAACCCGAGCCCGCGCCCCAGCCGGCCACTCATGGCACGCCGCAGCCCCGCCGAGCGGCGGAACAAGAGCAGCGCGAGGCAGGCGGCAATCGTATGCAGGATCACGCGAAGGCGCAGCGCGTCCCATTCGGCCACCGGCGCAAGCGCGGCGTAGAAGCCCTCGGGGCGGCCACCGACGACATTTTCATGATATCCAGCGAGAAGCAGAATGGCAGAGACGGCCAACAGGATTCGTCCCCAGCCCCAATCCTCCCTCTTCGTGCGATCACGCCACGCAAGCCCGAGGCCGACGAGGAAGGGGGTCAGCCAGGGGCTGATGCAGAACGCGGCACAGCCAATCGAGACCAAGCCAACCCACCGTAACCGCTCCAGTCGAACCATGAGGAGCGCTGCCCCAAGCACGAGGAGGCTACCGGCGAACTCGTAGAACATGGTCCAGAGGCTGGAATTATAAGCCGCGTGGCCGGTGAAGAAGGTCGTTGCCCCTTCCCAAAGACTATCGGGAATTTCGCGCAGGCCCGCGTTGGGCCACGTGTAGAACCAGCCGAGCCAGATGGACGGCACGAGCGGTGCGACGGCCTGATTCGAAAATCCGCCAAACGCCATGACAAGCCCGGCCATCAGGTTCGTCAACATCACCGGACCCGCCAGACGCGGCCAGCGCCGCAAGGCGGACGTCGCGGCCACCTGTGCGCGGCCGGTGCGCAGCACGCCGAGCGAGAGCACATAGCCCGACAAGACGAAGAAGACGACAACCGCCGCCGACCCGTTGACGAGCGAGAAGGCCGGCGTGCGCGATAGCGAATAGGCTTGGCCCGGATAGGTCAGACCATGAAGACGCGGCGTGAACGCCAGCATCGTATGATGCACGAGCACGACAAGGGCCGCGATGCCGCGAAGCGCTTCCAGCTCCGCCAATTTCCCGCGCGCTCCGTTTCGGGGCGTATCCATATCCCAACCTGCCCTGATGACCGCAGCGCCCGTCGCCTCTGCAAGGCAACCCGATGCCCCTCCTAACGCGCCTCATACGGCGCGGCCAGAGGTGTAGTTCGCGGGCGAGATTTCCGGGTCGTCGGACTTCGCATCCGTCCTCAACCAAGGGTTGGCCGAAGGAGAGGCTCGGGATCAGTCGAGGCGTGGTCTGTGGAAATGCTCGAACCAACGTCCCAATCCATTCGAAGCATCAATGGACGGTCGCTGCATTTACGCGGTCTTTAGCAGCACAACCGCGGATTTCTAAATGTCGACGCGAACAGAATTATCTGCGCAGAGAAACGCCTAGTCAGAAGCTGATTTTCTTGATTTAGTTTTAATGAGGAAAAATGGTGCCCAAGGGCGGAATCGAACCACCGACACTGCGATTTTCAGTCGCATGCTCTACCAACTGAGCTACTTGGGCTTCGCAGCGCTTCTTCTTTCGAAGTGCATCTCTGCGTTGGTGAGTGCCTTATAGAAGGCTGGAAAAAGCCTGTCTAGCCTTTTCTCATGTCGGCATGATGAAAAAAGACAGCAGAATCCTGCTTGCCTTCCTCGGCTCCCTATGGCAAATAGCCGCCATCGAAGCGCTGCGGTAGCTCAGTGGTAGAGCACTCCATTGGTAATGGAGAGGTCGAGAGTTCAATCCTCTCTCGCAGCACCAGATACTCCCTCCCCCAAAAAGACTTTTACTCTGATCGAACGACAAGCTGCATTTTGCGGTGCCGTCTTTTGGTACTGGAGCGCGTCACTATACTGCTCGGCTCTTCGTCGGAGTGGCGCCACTCTCTCGGGAGGACGCCGAAGCGCCATCCCTTCTCCTTTGCATGAAACGAACCGCCTTAGCTTCGTAAGGCCTCCGCGATCGCGCATAGCCAAATGGACACCGCTACGGCTCCGGCATCGGGAATGCCGAGAGCACGCTCGCCGAGATAGCTTGCACGGCCAAGGCGCGGCGCCATCTGAGCGCTCGCTGCCGCTCCATCGCGAGCGGCTTCCTCGGCTTTGGCAAAAGCCGTCGGCAGCGCCTCGCCCGCCGCCACGGAGTCGCTGACCGCTCGTGCGGCGGGGCACAACGCGTCCAACATGGTCCGGTCGCCCTCCTGTGCACCTCCGAGTTCCGCGATCGCATCGCAGGCCGCCTTCATGGCCGCGGCGACTGCTCGGGCGTCCGACGTGCCGATTGCGAGTTCACGGGCGGCCCGCATCAGGCCCGTAGCGTAGAACGGCCCCGAACTGCCGCCGATCGCGCGCCGAAGCGCATCGGCCATGGATCGCAGCGCGGTAGGAGGATCGGCCCATGCGCCGCTGGGTAGCGCACGAACCGCCTCGGCGCCGCGCGCGAGACTGGCGCCGAGATCGCCATCCCCGGCGCGCGCGTCGAGATCGGTCAGTTCCGCTTCCGCCGCCTCCATGGCCGACATGACCGCAAGGCTGACGCGCCGCATCGCCTCCATCTCAGCTGGAACGGGCGCATTCTGCTCTTCCCTGGCCGGAGTTTCGGCTGCTGCCAGACGCATGTCGCGATTGAGATGTCCGCCACCCGGCCAAGCCGGCGCGCCGGTGGGCGCGTCCAGCAGGGCCAGTCGCGCATCGTCCACGCGCAGGAGAGACAGCGAACAGCCCCGCATGTCGAGCGCCGATAGAAGCGTCCCCGTCCAGGCGCGCTCGACGACGAGCCCACGCGCTTCGGCCTGCGCCAGCGCTTCGCGCGCCACCACGTCGAGCTCCATCGGGGGCGTGCCGCCGAGCCCGTTGACGAGAAGCACACAGCGCTCGCCTCGCCGCAGCGCGAGATCGTCCGCGATGGCCGATAGGAGAATCTCGACCAGCGCGGCGGCCGGCTGCATCGGCGCCCGGCGCACGCCCGGTTCGCCGTGAATGCCGAGCCCGAGTTCGATTTCGCTTTCGCCCAAGGCAAAGCCGGCCTTGCCGGCGGCCGGCACGATGCAGGGCTCCAGCGCCAAGCCCATGGAGCCGAGATCGGCGGCCGCCGCACTGGCAAGCCGAGCGACCTCGGCTAAGGCATCGCCCCGCTCGGCCGCCGCGCCTGCGATCTTGTGAACCAGCACGGTGCCGGCAATGCCGCGCCGGCGCGCCTTGGGCACGGTGTCGCGCAGCGCCACATCATCGGCCACCACGACGATCTCGACCGGCTTGCCCTCGCCTCTCAGGATTTCCGCCGCCAGGCCGAAATTGAGCCGGTCGCCGGTATAGTTCTTGACGATGAGCAGCGCCCCCGCCTCGCCCGTGACCGCGCGCAAGCCCGCCAGAACCGCATCCGAGGAGGGCGAGGTGAAGACATCGCCCGCGACCGCCGCCGTCAGCATCCCCTCCCCGACATAGCCGGCGTGAGCGGGCTCATGGCCGCTGCCGCCGCCCGACAGGACGGCGACGCGTCTGATATTCGGGGGTGTCGCGTCCCGGCGCAGAACGACGCTTTCGCCAGTCAGAAGCACCTGCCCCGGTGCCTGCCGCGCCGCCCCTTCCAGCATCTCGGCGACCAGCGTCTTCGGATCGTTGATGAGCTTCTTCATGCCTCTCCCCCGGCCGTGCCTCACAGGCGCGGAGACTGACCGGCCGATGCGCTCTCGGCAAGCCATTCTCGCCAGACCCGCGCCGGGCGGGTTGAGCCACGCAGCCTACCCGCGACACTCGCCGCCATGCCTTTCCCGACCTCGAGTGTCACTGGCACAAGGCGGCGAACCGGCCATCCCCACTTCCAAAGGGAAACTGGAGGCGGCTGGAGACAGCATTTAACGGCATCGACACAGGATCGTGTCGCCACGCTCCACAAGCCGCCCTCTCCCGACGATGACAAGGCTCGCGCCTTCGCGCTATCGAAGGCACGAGCTTGGTTCCAACCGGAGTGCGCATGTGAAGCCCCAGCCCCTGACACCGGCCTCGGCGGATGCCAACGCTCGCAAGGCCGTTGCGCCCGTCGTCTGCTATCCTGTGGAGGCCCTGCCGAGGCCCGATCTGGCGGCCTACCGTGGGGTCCGCGAGGATTGGACCTTGGTGG